>JACMOF010000172.1 GCA_014378155.1 Caulobacter sp.
GGGCCATAGTAGTTGGGATCTGGCGGGGCTATGAAGCGCCCCCTCGCCGTGCAACCTATGGCAGGATCGCGCGGTTTAACGTGGAGCCCGCGTGACAGTGGGGACCGCAGGCTTGCGTGAGGTTTGACATGGCGTTGCTGGTTGGAACAAACTTCGACGACAACCTCGTCGGGACCGCAGATGACGACACGCTCCTGGGTCTCGATGGCGCGGATACCCTGGATGGCGGCGGCGGGAACGACTTCCAGGACGGCGGCGCGGGCAACGATACGCTCTATGGTCTTGTCGGCGCCGACATTCTGCAGGGCGGCTTGGGGGACGACCTTTACGTAATCAGCGACGCCGCCGTGCGCGTTCGGGAGTCGGCCGACGGCGGGAATGACACGCTGATGACCTATGTGGATTTCGAGCTCGCGGGCGGCATCGAGAAGGTTCGGGTGCTCGACCCGGGCGCCATCAAGATTTTTGGCTCGAACGACGCCGAACAGATCATGGGCTATCTGGGCGACAACTATCTCAGCGGCGGCGGCGGGAATGACGCGCTCTACGGCCATGGCGGTAACGACAAGCTGGATGGCGGCGCGGGCGACGACTGGCTTGACGGCGGCGACGGCGGATCCGTGGACGGCGGCAGCGACGTCCTTTTCGGCGGCCTGGGTGCGGACGGCCTGGCGGGCCGGGACGGCGACGACTGGCTGGACGGCGGAGCCGGCGCCGACCTGATGATCGGCGGCGTCGGAAATGATAGCTATGTGGTCGATGACATCGGCGACCGGGTCATCGAGAGGCCGAACGAAGGTGTGGACCTGGTTCTTTCGTCGATCACCTTCGCGCTGGAGGGCGGGGTCGAGCAACTGCGATTGCTGGGCTCCGGCGCGATCAACGGCTTCGGCTCGAACGACGCCGAGCGGATCATCGGCAATCTGGGCGATAACTATCTGGGCGGCGGCGGTGGAAACGACGCGCTCTACGGCAGCGGCGGCGCCGATCATATCGACGGCGGCTCCGGCGACGATTGGCTGGACGGCGGCGACGGCGGGTCGGTCGATGGCGGCGACGACGTGTTTTTTGGCGGCCTTGGGTCAGACGGTCTCGCCGGGCGGGACGGCAATGACTGGCTTGATGGCGGCGCCGGCGCCGACCTGATGTTCGGCGGCCTCGGGGATGACATCTATGTGGTCGATGACGCCGGCGATCAAGTCGTCGAGGCCGCAGGTGAAGGGTTCGATCTGGTCCTGGCGTCGGTCAGCTACCAGTTGCAGGGGGGCGTCGAGCGGTTGGAGTTGCAGGGAAACGCCGCGATCAACGCTTTCGGCTCCGCCGACGCCGAGCAGATCAACGGCAATAACGCTTCCAACTATCTGTTCGGGGGCGGCGGCGATGACATTTTAAGGGGTCAAGCCGGCAACGACACTCTCGACGGCGGCGCGGGCGACGATTTGCTGATTGGTGACGACAGCTATCCCCGGTCGTTCCCAGAAAACGACATCCTGTTCGGCGGCGCCGGTTCCGACTTTCTCGATGGTGGATTAGGCGCCGACTGGCTGGATGGCGGTACCGGCGGCGATAACATGTATGGCGGGAAAGGCGACGACATCTATATCATCGACGACGCAGGCGACGGTACGACTGAGTACTTCAACGGCGGGTATGACATCGTCTATTCGTCAGTCAGTTACTCCTACGCCTTCCCCCATTACCCCTATCGCACGTTTATCGAGGAACTGCATCTGACCGGGACAGCCTCGATCGACGCCACTGGATCGGATTACGGCGAAAAAATCTTCGGCAATGCCGGCAACAACGTCCTGCGCGGCGGCAACTCCGGGACCAGTCTGGGAGTGGACGGTGTCGATTGGCTGGATGGCGGCGGCGGCGACGACACCCTGTACGGCTCGAGCCCCGACAACCGCACCTATTATGGCGGCTACTCAATCGACCAGTTCTCGTTCGGGCCGGGCGGCGGCCACGATCACATCATCGATTTCCATTGGGCCTACTGGAATACGCGCAGCAACGTTTCCGAAGACATCCTGGATCTGTCGTCCGAGAAGGCCGCCGGGACGACATGGACGATCCAGCAGGTTGGCTACGACACCCTGATCAGCCTTTCCGATGGCGACAGCATCGTCCTGGAGGGCGTGACCGCCAGCCAGCTTCAGCAGAATTCCAGCGGCTGGATCTTCTGATCGCTTGGAAAGTGTCGATCGCCGCTCGCTGATAAGGCCAAGATCGCCTTGGTGACCTGATCCCGACAACAGGGGTTTGCCCGCCCTCGGACTGCGCCGAGGGCGGGTCAGCAGTCGATCAACCGGCCGACGGGATCGACAGGCGTCAGGCCCCTTACCCCACCGCCACCAACCGCGCCAGGGCCGCTTCCAGCTTGGCCTTGGCGGCTTCCGCGTCAGCCAGGCGCTCGCGGTTCTCGGCCACCACCTCTTCCTTGGCCCGCGCCAGGAAGTCGGGATTGCCCAGCTTCCTGGCCGTCTTCTCGATCTCGCCGACATGGCCGGCGATCTCCTTGGCCAGGCGAGCCTTCTCGGCGGTCAGGTCGATGAACTCGGCAATGGCCAGGGCCCCCGTCGCCTCACCCAGCACGAAGGGCACGGCGCCGGCGGGCGGCGCTTCGGCTTCGCGGGCGCTGTCCAGGCGGGCCAGGGTCAGCAACAGGTCGCGGTGCCGGACCAAACGAGCCTTGGTCTCGGCATTGGCGCCGATCACCGTCAGCGGCGGCTTGGCGCCGGCCGGCAAATTGACCTCCTTGCGCAGGGATCGAATCTCGCCGACCGCATCGACCAGCCAGCCGATCTCAGCCTCGGCGTCGGCGTCGATCCAGCTGTCCGGCAGCTCCGGCCATTTCTCGACAATCAGCATGCCCGTGCGGGGCGCGCCGAATTCGGCGGTCTTGTCCCACAGCTCCTCGGTGATGAACGGCATCACGGGGTGCAGGAGCTTGAGGATCACATCCAGCGCCCAGGCGGCAGTGGCCCGCGTCTCCGCCTTGGCCTCGGCGTCGTCGCCATTGAGGATCGGCTTGGCCAGCTCGACATACCAGTCGCAGAACACGTTCCAGATGAACTTGTAGAGCGCGTCGGCCGCGTCGCTGAAGGCCGGCGCCTCCAGGGCCCGCGTCACCTCGGTGACGGTCTTGACCGTCTCGCCGCGAATCCACTTGTTGATCGGTTGCTTCACCGTGGACGGGTCGAAACCCTCCACGCGGACGCACTCGTTCATCTGGGCGAAGCGTGAGGCGTTCCACAGCTTGGTGCCGAAGTTGCGATAGCCCTCGATGCGCTGCTTGCTGAGCTTGATATCGCGCGCCTGGCCCGACATCGCCGTCATGGTGAAGCGCACCGCGTCGCAGCCCAGCTCGTCGATCAGGATCAGCGGATCCATCACATTGCCCTTGGACTTGCTCATCTTGGCGCCCTTTTCGTCGCGGACGAGGGCGTTGATGAACACCTGCTTGAACGGGACTTCGCCCATGAAGTGCAGACCCATCATCATCATCCGGGCCACCCAGAAGAAGATGATGTCGAAGCCGGTGACCAGGGTGTTGGTCGGATAGAACTTGGCGAGGTCGGCGGTCTTGTCCGGCCAGCCCAGGGTCGAGAACGGCCACAGCGCAGAGCTGAACCAGGTGTCAAGGACGTCTTCGTCTTGCTTCAAGACAACTATATTTCCGCCAGACTCAGAACTTCCCAAGCCAGATTCTGGGATGCTTACTCTCTCATCGCCATAGTAGTCTCGTGCCTCTGCGAGAGCCTCTTCGGCAGTCTCAGCCACGAACATATGAGGCGTGAGATGCTCCAACTTCATAGCGGTTTCAGTTCGTTCGACAACGCGCGGCCCATACCAAACCGGGATGCGGTGCCCCCACCATAGCTGCCTGCTGACGCACCAAGGTTCGATGTTTCGCAGCCACTCGAAGTAGGTCTTTTCCCAATTCTTCGGCTCGAAGACCGTTGCGCCCTCTTCCACCGCCTTGATCGCCGGCTGCGCAAGCGTGTGCGCATCGACGTACCATTGATCCGTCAGGCGAGGCTCGACCACCACTCCGGAACGGTCGCCATGTGGCACCGCATGGCGGATTTTTTCAATCTCCCGCAGCCAACCTTCATTTTCAGAGATCGCAACTATCGCTTTCCTAGCGCTGAAACGATCGAGGTTTCGCAGTTCAGCCGGCAGCTCATGCAGGGGTGCGCTGGGCTCAAACTTTCCATTTTCAACTACCCACCGCTTCGGGCGGGCGAGCGTTGATCCACGCTCATCGAAAACGTCGATGAAAGCCAAGCCGTGGCGCTTGCCGACCTGGAAGTCGTTGAAGTCGTGGGCGGGCGTGATCTTGACCGCGCCGGAGCCCTTGGTCGGGTCGGCATAGTCGTCGGCGACGATCGGGATGCGGCGGCCGATGATCGGCAGGACCACGTCCTTTCCGACCAGGTCCTTGTAGCGTTCGTCCGAGGGATGGACGGCCACGGCGGTGTCGCCCAGCATCGTCTCGGGACGCGTTGTGGCCACGACGATGAAGTCGCGGGTCTCATATTCGGTAGCCTTGCCGTCCTCGTCGAAGGCGACCGGGTGCTGGTAGGTGACGCCGTCGGCCAGCCGATAGGCGAAGTGCCAATAGGCGCCGTCGACCTCCTTCTGTTCGACCTCAAGGTCGGAGATGGCGGTCTGGAACTGCGGGTCCCAGTTGACCAGGCGCTTGTCGCGATACAGCAGATTCTGCTTGTAGAGCTGGACGAACACCTTGCGGACGGCGGCCGACAGACCCTCGTCCAAGGTGAAGCGTTCGCGCGACCAGTCGCAGCTGGCGCCCAGGCGGCGCAGCTGGTTGACGATCTCGCCGCCGCTCTCGGCCTTCCATTCCCAGATCTTCTCGACGAAGGCCTCGCGGCCCATCTCGCGCCGGCCGACATTGCCGGCGGCGGCCAGTTGGCGCTCGACGACCATCTGGGTGGCGATGCCCGCATGGTCGGTGCCCGGCAGCCACAGGGCCGATTTGCCGCGCATCCGGTGGAAGCGCGTCAGCACGTCCTGCAGCGTGTTGTTCAGCGCGTGGCCGATGTGCAGCGAGCCCGTGACGTTGGGCGGCGGGATGACGATGGTGAACGACTCGGCGTTCGGGTCCTCGCTCGGCTTGAAGGCGCCGGAGGCCTCCCAGGCGGCGTACAGGCGGGGCTCGATGGATTTGGGATCGAAGGTCTTTTCAAGCATGGCGCTGCGGGTATGCCATCTGCGGCCGCTCGGCGAAACCGTGGGCCTTGGTTCAACAGAGATTTTGGGACGGAAAAAGGCGGTCGCCGGAGCAACCGCCTTCCAAATTCCGGGCCGTCACCGCCGCACGAGCGACGGATGACGGCGGATTATACGCCGCGACCGCGAGCGATGCGGTGGACTTCTTCTTCCACCTTGGTCTCGACGATGCGCGGCAGGTTCTGGTCCAGCCATTCCTTCAGCAGCGGCTTCATCAACTCGCGGACCACGTCCTCGAGGGTGCGGCCGTCCTTGGGCATCAGCAGGGCCGAGGTCAGGCTGCCGAAGGCGCTGGCAGCCAGGTTCGAGGCGTGGTCGCCGACTAGGTTCTCGGCGACTTCGTCGCGCGAGAATCCCGACGGAAAGCTGGTTTCCGGAGCCGGCGACGGCGGCGGCACGGGTTC
Organism: Caulobacter sp.; assembly: GCA_014378155.1. Taxonomy (GTDB): domain Bacteria; phylum Pseudomonadota; class Alphaproteobacteria; order Caulobacterales; family Caulobacteraceae; genus Caulobacter. Next base: position 5,664 of record JACMOF010000172.1, read on the forward strand.
AGGCGCGGGTTCCGGCGAATAGACGTCGATATCGCCCACCGACTCCAGCGGCACGGGCGGATCGATCGGATCGGTCAGGTCGAGCACGTCGTCTTCAGGCTCGATCTCGGCCAGCGGCGCGGGTTCAGGCGCGGGCGGGGCGGCGGCGGCCTCGGGCTCCGCCGGCGCGTCATCTTCCGAGATGATGCGCCGGATGGAGGCGAGGATCTCCTCCATCGTCGGTTCTTGAGAGGTCTGGTCAGACATGTGCGGGCCGTCTCGAAGGGGTACGAATCCTGTGAGCGCCCAGGCAGGCGCTCACAGCGATGGTGCAGACTTGCGCGGCTTAAGCAAGCTCAAGGATTGGGGCCGCGCCAATTCGTCCTACTTGGACGCGGTCTTGGGCTGGGCCTTGACGGCGGTCGAGGGCGCGCCAACGTGATCGATGGCCTGGATCACCGGCTCCCACGGCACCCAACCGAAGGCATGGTTGACCTTGTCGTAGGACTTGACCGGGTCGTAGCGCTCGACGGCCGGCGCCAGGTTGGCGAGATTCAGCACGCCCATGGCCTGCAGGACGCTGGCGCTCGCGACATATTCGTCGCGTCGGGCGACGACTAGGGAGACCTCGGCATTGGCCAGTTCCAGCTGGGCGTTCAGCACGTCCAGCGTGGTGCGCAGGCCGACCTGCTGCTCCTGGCGCACGCCCTCGAAGGCGATGCGGGTGGCGCGCACCTGCTCCTCGTTGGAGACCAGATTGGACCGCGAGGCCAGCAGGTTGTTCCAGGCGGTGGAGACCTGTTGCAGGGCCGAGCGCTTTGCGCCCTCCACGGCGATGCGGGCGGCGTTCTCGCGCTCGGTGGCGGCGCGCACCTGCGAGCCGTTCAGACCGCCGGTGAACAGCGGCACCGATGCAGTAATAGAGCCGGTCAGGGCGCGGCCATAGTCGCCGAACTGGCTTCCCGCGCCATTGAGGTTTTGGGCGTCCCAGCCCAGGCCGGCGCGGGCCGAGACGGTCGGGCGATAGGCGGACCTGGCGACGGCGACCCGGGCGGCGGCGGCTTGTTCGGCGTAGCGGGCCGCCTGGACTTGCGGGTTGAACTGGTCGATCGAGTCGAAGGCCTGCTCGACGGACGTCGGCAGAAGGGCGGCCAGCGACGGCTCGGGCGCCAGGTCGGTCGGGTTCTGGCCGACCACGGCGGCGTAGGCCGCGCGGCTGGCGGCCAGGGTCGCCTGGGCCGAGGACTGGCTGGCGCGAGCGGCGGCCAGGCGGGCTTGCGACTGGGCGACGTCGGTCCGGGTGATCTCGCCGACCTCGAAACGGGCGTCGGACTCCTCGAGCTGGCGGCTCAGGACCGCGACGTTCTCGTTGGCGATGCGCAGGCGTTCCTGATCACGACGAACATCGACATAGCTCTGGATGACATTGCCCAGCACCGATTGCTCGACACTGCGCAGATCTTCGCGGCCGGCCAGGACGTCGGCCTGGGCGGCGGTCAGGTTGGCGGTGGCTCGGCCGCCGCTATAAAGCGGTTGGGCCAGTGAAAGGCCAGCGCTGCTGGTATTGATCGTGCGGTTGTCACGATTGGGGACGTTGACCATCGCGCCATTGACGAAGGTGGCCGTCGTGCCCGGATTGGCCAGTTCGGTGCGTTGGCCGCTGACATCGGCCGAGGCGCTGAGCGCGGGACGGAAAGCCGTCTTGGCCTGGACCACGCCTTCGTCGGCGGCGCGCTGGTTGGCGCGCTGAGCCTGAAGCGTGGGGTTGGTCTGATAGGCCAGGGCCAGGGCGTCGGTCAGGGTCTCGGCCATGACTGTCGACGGGAAAGCGACCGAGACGAGGCCCGTCACCAGCCCTATGCTGCAAGCGGCGGCCAACAAAACGGCCCGACGGCTATTCGACATCAAGTTCATCCCCAGACACACGGCGCGACCGCACCCTATATGATCGGCTGTAAGACGCGACGCCAGCGGCCGCTAGTTAAGCTTTTTTCACGCAGACGTTGCGCGGATGTCTCTTGGGCGTGTTGCTAGAAGGCGAAACCGGGTTCCACCGCGAAGCCGGCCAGCATCGGCGGGGTGGAATCGAACACCGCCCGGCGACCGACGCCATCCTCGGCATGAACATAGATCATCGCCCGACCCACCGGCCCGTCGCGCTCGACCACGCCTAGACGGCCGCCGACCGCCAGGGCCTGGGTCCAGCTGGCTGGAGCGCGCGGCACGGCGGCTTCGCAGATGATCAGGTCATAGCCGGCGCCGGGCACGGCGGTCAGGTCGTCGCCGTCGAGTCGGGTGACGGTCAGGCCCATCTTTTCCAGCACGGCGGCCGCATAGGGCGCGGCGATGCACAGGGCCTTGTCGCCTTCACGGGGACGCAGGTTCTGCAACAGCTTGCCGAGGTCACGCGGGCGCAGCAGCCAGCGGCCGGGAGCGTACTCAACATCGGCGTCGGCATAGGCCAGATGGCCCTTGCCGGCCGGCACGCAGGCCTCGCGCGCCACGACGCGCAGGGCGTCCTGCAGCGGCAGATCGGTGACATCGGCCACGCGGATCTGGCTTTCGACCATGTTGAGGCGCGCGGCGGCGAAATCGGAGCTCATGGAATCCCTCAAAGGGCTGGATTTTCAAGCCCGCTTATAGGTCCCCCGCTCGGGTCTAGGCAATCGGGGCTTTTCCCGAAGGAAGCGCCGAGATCTACCAGCGCCGATAGCCCACCACGCGGGCCGCGAAGGCCTCGGCGTCCTCGTGATCGCTCCAGTCGGCGATGGCCCGGACCAGGGAGGCGATTTCCAGCATCTGATGCTGGGCGTCCTTGTAGCGGGCGACGCGGGCGTAGCGGGCGGTATCCAGGATCAGGGCGCGCAGCAGCAAGGTGGCGGCCAGGGGGTGGCGGCCCTCGATGGCGCGGGCGGCTGGCTCCAGCAATTCGGGCCGATCGCCGTCCAGCTCCGAGGCGCGGCGCAGCACCAGGCGCGCGGCGCGATCCCAGGCCGGCCAACGGATCAGGAAATCGAGCGCCGCGTGCAGGTCGTGAAAGTCTTCCGCATGGGCCAGGGCCTTGTCCTCGGCCTCGACGTCGTCGAAATCGGGCAGGCGCTTGAGATAGTCTCGCAGCCGCTCGACCGACAGGCCGCGCTCGAAGCCGGCCCAGCGCATGTCCTGGGCCAGGTCGCCCTGCCCGCGCGCCTCCAGCACGTCGATATAGGTCTCTTCCCATTCGAGCGCCCCGGGTCCAGGCAGGCTGGGTCGTCCCAACACCGTGCCGATCAGTTGGGCGAACGAGCCGGGCGTCGCGCGGTCGAGCGCCGCGATCGCCTCGTCCAGCCGCCCCGCCGCCATCAGCCGGCGGGCGATCTGGGCCCCGATGGGCGGCAGCACGGCCTGGGAGTCGGTGAATTGGGCGATGTAGCCATCGACGTCGCCCAAGGCGTCGGACAGGACCTGAACTGCGGCCTTGAATGTGCCGCTGACCCGCTTCTGCGAGGCCATGGCCGTCTGGATCCGGGCCCGCAGAATGGCGATGGCGTCCTGGCCCATGGCCGGCAGGGCGTTCTTCAGCACGCGCGGCGCCAGGCCGGCGCGGCCCGAGACCAACAGATCATAGAGCTGGTCGGTCAGGAGGCGCGGATCTGGCATGGCCACGGCAGAGATGCTCGCCACATCCTCGACGGCCAGATCAAACACCGCATCGACCTCGCCCTTGGCGTCGGCGGTGCGTTGAAACACCCAGTCGGCCAGGTCCAGGAAGCGCAGCATCATCGACAAGGCCAGGGCGGCGTCGAGTTCGGTCAACCGACCGGCAATCATCGCCCGCACCATGTCCAGCTCGCGGACGAACTCCTTGTGCTTGCGCCAGTGGATGCGGGCGCGGCTATCGGCGACGGACTCGATGCGCTTGGCCAGCTCTGCCGCCAGGTCCCCTGCCCCCACCTCGCCCGCCAGCTCCAGACGAAGCCGGCGCTTGATCTGGGCATGACCTTCGGCGACATCGATCAGCAGATCGGCCAGCCGCTCGGCGCCCAAGGCGGCCAGATTGGCCGTCGTCAGGGTCTTCTTCGAGCCCGTACGCTTCACCGTCGCCAGCGGAGTTCTCCCGTCACGCGTCCATGGTCCGAGCCAGGCGACTCGCCAGGTTCGGAAGCACAGTCTCTAACACGACGGCATAGGCGGAGGCTGCATGGGGCGCGTCGAGGCCGTGCGCGCGCTTAAAGGCGTCCTCGACGACCATGGCCTGCTGCTCGAGGTTCAGGGCCGTGAAGACCGGTTCGCCGGTCAGGTCGTAGGCGTAGGCGGCCGGCCCGTCCCCGGCCCGCAGCTTGGCGATCAGCAGGTTGAGACCGTGCTGCGCCTGCCAGACATGCACCAGCTCATGGACGAAAAGCGCCTGGTCGCGGACGGAGACGTCGGAAGCGGTGAAATCCGGCCGCGCGCCTCGCGCCGGCCAAGCCATCAACCGGCCGCTGGCGGCGAAGGCGCGGCTCCACAGCGGCATCGCCCAGAGCCGCACGCGCGTGCTGTCCAGCGCGCGACCAAACACCTGGGCGCTTAGCGCCCGTTCGCCGTCCGTGAGCCGACGCAGGCGACCGGGCCTCATGCATGTGTGGCCGATGGGCATCACTCGCCAACGTCCGCTTTCTTGAGGGGATCCGCCGGGAACAGGTGAGCGGTGGCCGTGTTGAATTAACGCATTGGAAAATCCTAACATGGCCAAGGGCTGGGTAGTACTGGGTGGAACGGCGCTGGCGAGCGTGGCGCTGATGATCGCCGCCCCCGCCATGGCCCAGACCTGCCGTGGCCCCACGCCGTCTGTCGGCCAGACCGTCACTGGCCCGGTGATGCATGTTCTCGACGGCCGTACCCTGTGCGTCGCCCAGGGCCCGACGCCCGACCAGTGGATCCCGCTGCGGATTTCGTCGTCCATCGCGCTGATGACCGACGATCGCGAAAAGCTGATGTCTGCCGCCTTCGCTCAATCCCTGCGTTGCGATGTCACCGGCGGCCGCGGCGTAACACGCACGGCCAGCTGCACCCTGGCGGGTCGGCCGCTCGACACCCTGCTGGCCGACCCCGCGGTAGTCACCCAGGCCAAGGCCTGGCGGTAAACCTGGTCTTCTCCGCCCGCGCAACAAAAGGGTCAGGCCGACCGCCTGAACGGCTCGGCCGGGCAGTGCTGGATCAGGAAGTCCTGGTGGCTGGGCAGCGTGGCGACGAACTCGGCCAGCATGGGCGCCGACTTGTCCATCAGGTTCATGATCACGCCCAGCGGAATGCGATCGACCAACTGCTGGTAGCGTTGGGGCCGGATGCCCATGCCCTCCATCACCGACTGCCAGCTGGGGGCGCGGAACATGTCGTCAACCCCGTCGCGCAGCGCGGCGCTGGCCTTGAACAGGGCGATCCGCGTCTTCAGGCTTTCAGGCAGTTCGACCGCCTGGCAGGCGCGCCAGAACGGCGTGTCATCGCGGGCGGTCACCGAATAGTGCAGCACGACGAAGTCGCGGATCTCCTCGTAGTCGGCGGTGATCCGGCGATTGTACTCGGCCGCCAGGATGGGGTCGGCGTCCATGTCCGGCATGAACCGCAGCAGATAGTCCATTCCCTTGTAGATCAAATGCAGGGCGGTGGATTCCAGCGGCTCGATGAAGCCGGCGGCCAGGCCGATGGCGACGCAGTTCTTGACCCAGGGCCTCTGGCGCATGCCGGTCTTGAACGGGATGACATTGGGGCCGAGCACCACCTCGCCCTGGACCTGGCTCATCAACACGGCGGTGGCTTCGTCGTCGCTGAGATATTTGCTGCAGAACACGTAGCCGTTGCCTGAGCGATGCTGCAGCGGAATGCGCCAGCGCCAGCCGAATTCCTGGGCCTGGGCCAGGGTGTAGGGATGGGGCGCGCCGACATTCTCGGTCTGCAACGCAATCGCGCGGTCGCACAGCAGCAGGTTGGACCAGTCGCGGAAAGGCTCGTCCAGGGTCTTGCCGACCAGCAAGGAGCGGAAGCCCGAGCAATCGATGAAGAAGTCGCCCGCCACCTCGCGGCCGTCCTTCAGGATCACTTTCTCGATGCCACCGTCGGCGCAGGTGGCCACATCGGTGACGATGCCTTCCGTCCGCTTGACGCCGCGCGTCTCGGCGAAGTCGCGCAGATACTGGGCCACCAACTTGGCGTCGATGTGCAGGGCGTAGTTGGCGTTGGCGATCATCGTGCGCTGGGCCTTGGCCGGCAGCATGAACTTTCCCGTGTCGGCCATCACCGTGGCGGGCGCGAAGTCCTGCAGCGCCGACGGATGGCCGTTCTGCTTGGCGCGAAGCCAGCACTGATAAAACTCATTGACCTCCAGCGGTCCGCCGATCTGGCCGAACGGATGGTAGTAGGTTTCGCCCTTCTGGCGCCAGTTCTCGAAGCGGATGGCCAGCTTGAAGGCGGCTTGGGTCTTCTGGATGAAGTCCTGCTCGTCGATGCCCAAGGTTCGGATCAGCTGCAGGAACGGCGGGATGGTCGATTCGCCCACCCCGATCGTGCCGATCTCCTCGGATTCGACCAGCTCGACTTCGGTGGGGCCGTTCTGGAAATAGTGGCTGAGCATGGCCGCGCAGATCCACCCAGCCGAACCGCCGCCGACGATCACGATCTTGTTCAGATGAGCCATGAGGTCGTTTCCTTACTCGGCCGCGACGGCCTGAGGCCGGGCATACTGTTCGATGAAATCGCCGTGAGTCGGTGAAGCGTCGACGGTCTCGCGCACCGATTTTCGCATCTCGGTCAGGGCGGCCGACAGTTGCCGCACGTCCAGCCCATCGACGCTGACGTCGTAGGTTTCCGGCAGCATTTCGAACCCATCATAGATCGCCAGCCAGCTGGGTTGCGAGAACATCTCCCAGCGATAGCGGATGAAGTGTCCCTGGGCGCGCCACAGGTCGATCTTCTTCTGGAGCGTGTCGGGCACGCTCATCTCGCGGCAGTGTCGCCAGAATCCGGTCGGGTCGTCCGTCCTCTGGTTGGCCTTGTAGTGCAGGATGATGAAGTCGCGGACGCGCTCCATCTCCAGCCGCGACATCGCGTTGAACTCGTCGATCACCAGCGGGTTGAAGTCGCGGTTGGGGAACAACTGCTTGATCTTCTCGATGCCCGTCTCGATCAGGGCGATGCTGGTGCTCTCGAGAGGCTCGAGAAAGCCCGATGCCAGGCCCAGGGCGATGCAGTTCTTGTTCCAGGCCTTCAGCCTGCGGCCGGGATGGAAGCCGATCTTGCGGGGCTCGTGTAACAGACGCTCGTCGAGGGAGCCCACCAGCACGGCCTTGGCGTCCTCGTCGCTCGTATGGCGGCTGGAATAGACATAGCCATTGCCATAGCGATGCTGCAGCGGAATGCGCCATTGCCAGCCGGCCGGGCGGGCGGTGACGTCGGTGTAGGGCGGCGGAGCGCCCTTCCCTTCGCTCTGCACGGCCAGGGCGGAGTCGCACATTAGCCACTCGCTCCAGTCCTCATAACCAGTGTGCAGCGCCTCCTCGATCAGCAGGCCGCGGAAGCCCGAGCAGTCGATGAACAGGTCGCCCGCGACGCGCCCGCCGCTGTCGAGCGTAACGGACTCGATGAAGCCGTCCTCGCCGCGCAGGTTGACGTCGGTGATCCTGGCGTCGAGGCGGCGCACGCCGGCCCGCTCGGCGACCTGGCGCATCAGCTTGGCGAACAGGCTGGCGTCGAAATGCAGCGCCCAGTCGAAGACCGACAGCGACGAGGGCGGGTTGCGCGACGGGGTGACAAACTTGCCGCCCGCCGCCAGGCTGGCGCCCAGCGAATAGTCGGCCAGAGGAACATCCTCACCATTGGCCCGCAGCCGCATCCAGTAGTGGTGAAAGGCGACGCCCTTGAGGTCTTGGCCGTACAGGCCAAAGGGGTGGATGAAGGTTGAGCCGGGCCGCAGCCAGTCGTTGAAGCGGATCCCCAGCTTGCAGGTGCCGCCGGTGGCGCGGAGCACGTCGATGTCGGACAGGCCC
>JACMOF010000019.1 GCA_014378155.1 Caulobacter sp.
CTGCGCCACGTCTTCGCCGACGGCGGCTAGGCTGGCGACAAGCTGCGACACGCCATGGTCGGACGCGGCGACTGGGAGATCGAGATCATCAAGCGATCCGACACCGCCAAACGCACCTTCGTGCTGCTGCCCCGCCGCTGGGTCGTGGAGCGCACCTTCGCCTGGCTCGGCCGAAACCGACGCCTGGCCAAGGACTTCGAGGCCACTCTCGAAAGCTCAACCGCCTGGCTCTTCATGGCCTCGGTCCAACTCATGACCCGAAGGCTCGCAACACTCTGATCATAATCAGAAACATTATGAGTCAGACTCTCAGACCTTTCGACGCTCGGGCTTTCACGCAATGTCGTGATCTCAAATCATGCAGAGATCTGGCACCCGAGATGCCTGGCTCCAACGTCAGCTTGATTCCGAGGCGTATTCGGATGCCGGGTTGGCCGCCGCAGCCTGGACGAATAGCAGCGTTTGCGAAAGGCAGAGTGCTGCCTCTTTCGACCAAATGACTTGGCCCTCATTCCTGGCCTCGATCTACGCATTGCAGCGCAACATGCGACTGGCTAGACAGGGGCCATCCAAGGGGAACACCATCATGCGCGTTACGATGATCGGGACAGGCTACGTGGGCCTTGTGAGCGGCGCTTGCTTTGCGGACTTCGGGCACGTGGTGACCTGTGTTGACAAGGATCCGTCCAAGATCGAGCGGCTGGAACGGGGCGAAATACCGATCTTCGAGCCCGGTCTGGACGATCTCGTCGCCAAGAACGTCAAGGCGGGACGCCTGTCGTTTACCTTGGACGGGGCTGAAGCGATCCGAGACGCCGAAGTCGTCTTTATCGCCGTGGGCACCCCCACGCGACGCGGCGACGGCCACGCTGACCTGTCTTACGTCTATGCCGCCGCCGAGGAGATCGCCAGCCTGATCGACGGCTTTACGGTCGTGGTCACCAAATCCACCGTGCCGGTCGGCACGGGTGACGAAGTCGAGGCGATCATGAGGCGGGTGCGGCCCGATGGCGAGTTCGCCGTCGTCTCCAACCCGGAGTTCCTGCGTGAAGGCGCGGCGATCGAAGACTTCAAGCGTCCGGACCGTGTCGTCATCGGCACCGAAGACCCCAGAGCCCGCGCGGTCATGGGCGAACTGTACCGGCCGCTGAGCCTCAGCGACTTTCCGGTCGTCTACACGGCTCGCCGCACGTCCGAACTGATCAAATACGCCGGCAACGCCTTCCTCGCCATGAAGATCACCTTCATCAACGAGATGGCCGACCTGTGCGAGAAGGTCGGTGCGGACGTCCAGCAGGTCGCCAAGGGCATCGGACTGGACGGTCGGATCGGCTCGAAATTCCTGCATGCCGGCCCGGGTTACGGCGGCTCCTGCTTCCCGAAGGACACGATCGCTCTGGTCCGCACAGCCCAGCAGTACGGCGCGCCGGTACGGCTGATCGAGACCACCGTCGAGGTCAACGACGCGCGCAAGAAGGTCATGGCCAAGCGCGTCGAGGCCGTGATCGGCGACTTGACTGGCAAGACCATCGGCATCCTGGGGCTGACGTTCAAGCCCAACACCGACGACATGCGCGACAGCCCCAGCCTAGACATCATCCCGGCGCTTCAGGCCATGGGCGCCAAGGTCAAGGCCTTCGACCCCGAGGGCATGAGGGAAGCCGCTCACCTGTTCACCGATCTCGAACTCGTCGATGGTCCCTATGAGGTCGCACAGGGCGCCGACGCCCTCGTGCTGCTGACCGAATGGGACCAGTTCCGCGCGCTCGATTTGGCGCAGATCAAAAACCGGATGAACCAACCGGTGTTGATCGACCTCCGCAACATCTACAAACCCGCCGAGGCCCGCGCGGCAGGCTTTCTCTACTCCAGCATCGGTCGCGCGTGACGACTTAGCAGCTCGCGCGAGCTTTAGATTGACTACGACAACGTCTCCCCAGCGCGCGTCCTGAAGAAAAGTGCAGGGCGGGTTCTCCTAACTCCAAGAGCAACTGAGCCTATCGCAGCCTCTAGTCCGGTCGCGCGGCCGCCTTCCCAAAACGCCCGCACCACTTGACCGGGGCGGCGGCCCGTTTGTGACGATTGACAGGGCGAGTTGATGGATTATGGCCATCATCTGAAGGCAAGGTCTGCCCAGCCACAGGATCGCGGATTTTGCCGGATTGTCTCGAGAGCGCTGGCAGCGATTGGCCTCCCCTCTAGGCTCCAATTCCGTCAGACTCGGGGCTGTGAAAACCGATCTCTAACATCTTCCGGAAAAGCAGCAGGCCGAGCTCGCGCGTGTTCGGTCGATCCTGCTCGCGGAGTTCGAAGTGGCCAAGGCTGGCAGAGGCGGCGGCGCCCAGCCGTGGCGGCGAGACGGCCATGTCCAGAAGATCATGGTCGGGCGTCGCGAAGGGACGTCGAGGCGTGAGAACCTCGAATGAGCCAAGGCGACCCAGGCGGCGCGATGCGCGGTTTTCCTGTGCGTTGCGGCCCGTGCCCCCTCTTGCTCGCCTCGACCCGTTCTCGGAACCCGGAGCCATCGCCCGGGCGGCCTTGTCATTGGAGGCGAACCCTCGGCGTCTGGCATCCGACCCGCAAGCCCGTCCCCGGCACTCTCGAACGGGGGTGAGCTGGAAGCGATAATCACCACCCATGGCGCGCGGCTGCTGCGATCTCTTCGTCGGGTTTAAGGGCCCGATCTCGCCGAAAGATCTGGCGCAGGAAACCTATCTGCGCCTCCTGCGCCAGGTCGAGCCTGTCCAGATCCTGAAACCCAAGGCGTTCCTGCTGCAGGTCGCCCGCAACCTTTTCCTGACAGGCAACCGGCAGATCCAGCGACAGGCAAAACCGGACATCTGTAATCTTGGAA
>JACMOF010000173.1 GCA_014378155.1 Caulobacter sp.
CGGCGCCGGGATCGGTGTCGGCATCGGCCGTTTCACCGTCCGTCAGCGGACGTTTTGAAACCGGTGCGGACTCGCCGGTCAACGCGGACTCGTCGACGCTCAGGACGTCGCCGGCCACCAGCGCGCCGTCGGCGGGCAGGCGCTCGCCTTCGCCAACCAACACGATGTCGCCCGGGACCAAATCACGCGCGGCCAGGCGCGCTTCTACCCCATCGCGGATTACCCGGGCGTGAGGTTGCGAGAGATCACGCAGCGCCGAAAGGGCGCGCTCGCTACGGGCTTCCTGCAGGACCACCAAGCCGATGGTGGCTAAGGCCCCGGCCATCAGGAATAAGCCCTCGCCCAAGTCTCCGAGCACCAGATAGAGGCTGGCGGCGCCGATCAGCAGCAGGAACATCGGCTCACGCAGGGTGTCGAGGATGATCCGCGCCAGCCCTCGGGCCGAGGCTTGCGGCAGGGCGTTGGGACCAAACTCGGACAGGAGCTGGGCGACCTCGGTCTTGGTCAGTCCCCTCAGGACGTCGCGTGCCATAGTGCAGATCCGATCCGCCGGCGCTCGCGGCTCTTGGAGGCCAGTGCGACAGAAGGACGGGGCAGCCTGGACGCGCCAGCATGTGCTGGGTGGCGCCGCCCAGCAGGAATTCCTGGGTGCGGGAATGGCCGTAGGCGCCCATGACCAGCAGATTCGGCGCCGTCCCATCGAGATATCGGTCAAAGGCCGGTCCGATCGCTTCGCCGCCGGCATCCAGCTGGTCCAGCGTGGTGTTGACCCCATGAGCAGCCAGATGACGCTGCGCCTGGGCGCCGGTCGTCGATAGGACGCCAGGCTTCTCGTTCAAGACGGTCAGGATCCGCACATGCTTGGCGCGGACCAGGATCGGCAGGGCGTCCGCCAGGGCTCGGGCGGCGTTGCGGCTGCCGTCCCAGGCGACCACAACCTCCTTTGGGCCTTGGGTCAGCGCCGCCGCCGTACCCGGTCGGAAGGTCAGAATCGGTCGTCCGGACTCGAAGATCACACTTTGCGCGATGTCGAGCTGACCGTTGGGGCCATCGACCAATGGCAACAGGCAAAGATCATAGGTCCTGGCGACCTTGGCGACCTTGCCGGCGACATCATAGTGATTTGCTTTGGCGGAGATGGCGTCCTTGTAGACCCCCGCGTCCCTCGCCCGGCCGATAAAATGCCCCAACACGTCCTGACAGGCTTGGCTGCTGCGCGACTCCTCGGCGGCGGCCATGGCGCTCAGCCCGATCAGGTAGTCGGCCAGGCGATTGCTATGAACGGCGATCTCGATCTCGAAGGCCAGGCCGGTGACCTTGTCGCCAAGGCTGGCGGCCAACAGGACGGCTTCCTCGATCACGGCCTCCGGCGTGGGCGTCGGATAGGTGTCGATATGCAGCAACAGGTCACGGAAGGCCATCTCGACAACTCCGGATTTTGGTTGGATCAAAGGTGTCATCGGGCGGCGCGCGTGCCCGTCGGCCGATATCGACGACAGCGGAACGTTGGGGGAGAGCAGGTCACGGGGCTTGCCTAGGATCAGAGGCCAAGGGAATGAGCTCGGCGATGACCGGTCGCCCAAGGCCAAGGTCATAACGTTCACCCTCGACCCAGAGCACCATCGCCCCGCCGGATTCCAGGGTCGCCTCCAGCCGACACGTCCTGCGGTCGATCTTGATCCTGACTTGGCGACCGCGCCATTGGACGGGGAAGGTCAGGCCGAGCCAGGCGTCGGGCAGTCGCGGTTCCAATGACAGGCCGTCGTCGCGCAGGCCCAGGCCCGCCAACCCGAGCACGGCGATCATCCAGACCCCGCCCTGGGCGGCGGTGTGGATGCCGCCGGCGATAGCCACATGGGTGTCGCCCAGATCTATGGCGGAGGACTGCAACAAATAGGACAACGCCTTGTCGAGCTGTCCCAGGCGAGCGGCGACCAAGCCATGCAAGGCCCGACTAAGCGAACTGCCGTGACCGCATCGCGCCTCGTAATAGGCGAAGTTTGCGCGTGTGGCTTGCGGCGTGAACTCGTCCGGTAACAGCGCCAGCAGGGCTACCACGTCGGCCTGTTTGATCACCTGGGACCGGGCGGTGCGATCGCGACCCAGCACGGTATCCATCGGCACGGACCGCCCGGCATAGGCGGCCAGGTCGATGTCTTCCAGATCGAGAAAGCCCTTGAACTGTGCGGTCAGGCCCGTCGCCAGGTCCTCGCCCGTAGCCATCGTTTCGGCGACACGGGACCAGTCGGTCATCTCGACCCGCGTCAAGCCAAGCCGACCCGAGAGCGCCGTCCACGCCGCTGGCCACCGCGCGGAGAAACAGGCCGCGACCTCCAGGGCCCGGCGGATGTTCCAGCGTGCCATGAGGTTGGTGTAGGCGTTGTCATCAACGCCTACGTGATACTCGTCAGGCCCGATCACGCGCCGGATGTGATGCACACCGTCTGTGTCCGGAGCGGCGCGGCTGGCCCAGAAGCGTGCAGTCTCCAGTAGAATCTCCGCGCCCGCTTCGCGCAGGAACGCCTCATCGTCGGTCGTCCGCCAATATTGCCAGACCGCATAGGCGACGTCGGCGCTTATGTGCTGTTCCTGCTCGCCGGTGAGGATATCGAGGACCTTACGATCGGGACCGACCCACTGGTCTGGGGTCGTTTCCGCGCCGGTGTCGGCTGACTCCCAGGCATATAGGGCCCCGCGCCAGCCCATGGCCGCCGCCTTGGCGCGCGCGCCTTCCAGGGTGTGGAAGCGGTACATCAACAGAGCCCTCGCCGCGCTTGGCCAGGTGAAGGTGTAGAAGGGCAGCAGGAAGATCTCGGTGTCCCAGAAGGTATGACCCAGATAGTCCTCTCCGGTCAGGGCCCGCGCGCCGATGGACACGTGCTCGTCCTCCGGGTCGGCCGCGCCGTTCAGGTGATGCAGGGCGAACCGAAGGGCCTGCTGAGCGGCCGGGTCGCCGTCAATTTGCACGTCGCTTGATGTCCAGCGCTCGGCCCAGGCGGCGGCATGGTCCGCGATCAAGCCCGCAAAGCCGCGCCGGACGGCTCGGGCCAGGATCGACGGGGCCGCCTTGACAACATCGACGTCTAAGTCGGCGGCGTCCGTGCGGACAAAAGCAACGATGCGCTCGAAATCGATCTGCTGCCCCGGACTGGCCTTCCACGTCCAGCGCCGATGGAAGGGACCCAAGACTTCGCCGGCCAGCGTTTCGCCATCGATCAACACGGACGCCGTCGAGGCGATCGCCAGTCGCTTTGCCGAGCGCCGCGTGCGCCAAACGCCCCGGTCCCGCTCCTGGCATTCGGGGATGAGCCCCAGATCGAGGCCCTCGAAGTCGGCCTCCAGCGTCAGGTCACTCTCGCCGTCATCGACGCGGAGACGCAGCCCCTGAAGCCCGATCTGTCTTTGGCTCAGCGACACCAGGCGCAGCGACCGCACACCCAGGCGCAAGCCCCTAGCCTCGACGGAGTGGCAATCGCTCGATACAAGGCCGCGCCTCATGTCGAGCGTCATGCTGTGCTCGGAGATCGCCTCGGGATCGTGGGCGAGGAGTCCCGCAGCGGTCGCGAGCCGAACCCGTAGCCAATCGGGACCGGGCGCCAGGGCCGAAACCGACCCTTGCGCCGAGGCGGTGTCGAACAGGCCCGCGACATAGGTGCGGCTTGGCGCGACCCGGCCTCCGCCGCGATTCAGGGCCGGAGCGCCCCTGACACCCAGAAAGCCATTGCTGATCGCCAAGCGTGTCTCGCGGCTGCTCTGGCGCAGCGGGTCGCAGCCCGCCTCCGTCCATAACCAAGTGGGATCGGCTGTCGGCGCGAACGGGTCGGTCATCGCTCAACGTCCGTTCCCGCCAGGCGAAGGCCAAGTCGGCCCTGCTTAAGGCTGCGCAGGCTTATTTCATCGAGGCTGGAGACCACCAGATCGGCTCCGGCCGCGCGCAGCGGCGCCGCATCGTTCAATCGCGCGACGCCCAGCGCGGTCATGCCCGCGGCACGCGCCGCCATGATCCCGGACGTCGCGTCCTCGATGACCAGACAACGATGGGGGCCAATGCCGAGTTCCGCTGCGGCCAGGCTGAAAATCTCGGGGTCCGGCTTTCCCCGGGCCAGGTCACGGCCACAAATCTCGGCGGCAAAAAAGTCAGCGAGGCGGCGGCCGCCCGTCAAGGTGATCACCCGCAACATGGCGCTCGCGTTCTTGGAGGCCGAGGCGACCGCCATGGGAAAGCCAAGGCTCGCCAAAGCCGCCACCAGTCTTAGGGCGTCAGGAAAGGCGCGCACGCCGCCCTTTGCGATCAGGGCTTCGAGGCGGGTCTGTTTGGCTTTGGCATAGGCGCCCGCCTGGATTTCCCAGTTGGCCACCCCCAAGGCCTCAAGCGCGGCTCGCGCCCCATCCTGGCGCGACTTTCCAGCGACCTTGGCTTGATAGAGCCCCGTCGTGAATTGCGCCGAATCGCCAAATCCGGTCAGTGCCTCACGCCAGGCCCGCTCGTGAGGCGACGCCAGCAGCACACCATCGACGTCGAAAATGACGGCGCCCAGCGTGCTGGGTTCGCGCTGGGCGATGGGGCCGGGGGCAAGTCCCTGGACTTCAGGCGGGGGAACCATAAGGTCCTTCAGGCCGCCGCCAGGCAGGCCTGCCGGGTGTGTTGCAAGACCCGAAAGCGGCGGGCGCCGTCGAACACCACCAAACCTTCGGCCTGAACCTGGGTGACCATCCGCGACACGGTTTCGATCGTCAGGCCCAGATAATCGGCAATGTCCTGGCGGCTCATGGACAACTGGGTCCATGCGCCACGCGCTGGAGCGCCTATCCCGAACAGGAAACCCGACACGCGCTCGAAAGCGCTCTTGCGGGTGAGAAGCATCATGTGGTCTTCGGCGCGCTGAAGTTCGAGCCCCGTGGCTAGCCAACTCATACGCTCAACGCGGACCCCGTCTTCGCCGTGGTATTTGAGCGCCGAGCGCTCGATGACGAGCACCTTCGCCGCATCCAAGGCTTCGGCCGAGGATCGGTGCTGGCCTCCGATCTCAAGGCCAAAGAAGTCGCCGGGGAAGTAGAAGCCGCCCACTTGCCGGCGGCCGTCTTCCAGCAGGCGGGTCCGGCGCACCGAACCCACCAGAACCCGGTAGAGCAGATCGGCGTCTTCCTCCTGAGCATAGATCTCCTCGCCCGCCTCGAAGCGCAGATGCGCGCCGATGGCCTCGAAAGAATCTTGCGGGGCGCATCCGGCGATCGAGATCGGCGCGCGATCAGGCGTGAGGGTGCAGAAGGTCATCCGGCGTCTCCAGGAACGCCATCATGGATATGGCGTCGCGGGGAGCGGTGACATTGGTGACAATACTTAGAGCGCCGCCGCCGCTAGAGCATTTTTCGAGCGAAGTGGTTCCGGTTCGCGTGAAGAAAAATGCGTCAAAACAAAAGATTAGAGCTCACGGCCTGACCCAGTCAGGTCGGGAAATGCTCTAGCGCCGGTTAGAACGGCCAAGACCGAAGCGCGAACCCGCTGGAGAAGGTCGTCGGCGGCGTCCTGGCGCATAGGGGCGACGATGCCGCCCAGGTGCTCATGTCCCAGGACCCGAAGGCCCGTCACCGCCGCCAAATGTAGATCGAACACGCTCATCAGGGCATTGAGGGCGCCGGTGGAGTCGATCCAATGTTCCGGCGCGCCAGAGGTCGAGAAGGTCATCAGGGTCTTGCCGACTAGAAGGGGATCGCCGCCGTGGGATCCAGGCTGGTAGCCAAAACCCATGCTGAACACCCGATCGATATAGCCCTTGAGAATGGCTGGCGGCGCGTTGAACCAGAAGGGGTAGACGAACACGAAATGCTCGACGTCAGCCAGGAGAGCACGTTCGGCGATGATGTCGGGCGCCATGGTCCAGCCTTGCGGCGTCGGAAGCTCGCCGGTCTTGAGGCGAGGATCGAAGTCCATCGCATAAAGATCCCGCAGCACGACCTCCGCGCCCGACGCCTCGATCGTCTCAACACAGGTGCGGCTGACTGCGGCGCAGAAGCTTGACGGCTTGGGGTGGGCGAGGATGACGGCGGTCTTCATGACGACTTCCTAGGAGGTGGACGGGCTGCTGGCGCCATCGCTAGCGGCAATTGGGCGCCTCGCCTTGATCCGGATCATGCGCCTTCGAGATCGGATGGCATGCACCTACGGGAAATTGCGGATGTCGGCGGCGATCAGGGTGAACGACAACGAGCCGTGCCGCTGCGGGAGATCTCCATGCTCAGTTCACAATCGGACTTTGAGTTCGCCGAAAGTTCTCATCGCGAAACGATTCACGACCTGCGCAATCTCTTCACGGTCATCGTCTCCGCGCGACGTCTGCTCGGCAGGGACCGCACCTCCCCGCGGGGCGAGGATCTGTTGGCCGCCATTGAAGACGCGGCCTTTCGCGGAAGCCAGCTGACGACGAACCTCTTGGCGAGGGACGGGCAGGAGGCGGCTCCGCTTACGCGCGCGGAATAGCGCGGAGCCCTTCCCGGCTCAGCCGCCTGGCATGAGCGAGGCGGGCAGGGTGAGCCTGCGCTCCACGATGCGCAGCGCCGGCCCGTCGGGGCAGGCGCGGACCGTGAAGCCCATCTCGCATTCCAGGCGAATCGCCCGATCATTGTCGGCGCTCTCGATCGATTCCACGACCTTTGCGCCCCGGGCGCGCGTGTAATGCAGGACATGGTCGAGCAGGGTCCAGCCCAGACCCTTGCTCTTCATCTCCGAGCGCACCGAAAGGGCGACCTCGGCGCGTTCCGGATCGGCTCCGGTGGCGAGCATCGCCGTAGCGATCACCGTCTGCCCGTCCTCAGCAAAGGCCAGGAAGGTGATCGTGCGGCAATAGTCCACCTGGGTCATCATCGCCAGGCGGCCATCATCGGCGGCGCTCAGGCTGCTGAGGAACCGTAGCACAGGTCCTCCGGCGTCAGATCGGCGAAGAACGTGGTGATCGCCGGCTCGTCGTCGGGGCGAACCGGGCGAACGTGGAGGGCCAGGCCAGAGCGGGTCTTCAGATCGGCTGCGCAGTCAATGGCGCCGGCGCGATGACCATGCGTGTGCCTTGGCTGGCGTGCGCCGTTATGACGATCCGGGCGTCGAGCGCCAGGACGCCTTGGGCGTCGACCAGCAGGGGGTTGATGTCGAGCTCCAGGATATCGGGCAGGTCGACGGCGATCGCCGACAGCGCCTCCAGCACGGCGATCACGCCCGACACATCGGCGGGCAGCTCATCGCGATAGCCCGCCAGGAGCCGCGATATACGGGTCCGGTCGATCATGGCGCGCGCCAGGGCGTCATCGAGTGGCGGCAGGCCGAGCGCCTTGTCGTTCAGGACCTCGACGGCCTTGCCGCCAGCCCCGACCATGATCACGGGGCCGAAGGTCGCGTCGTCGGCGATCCCGACGATCATCTCGTGGCTTCCCGCGCGGACGACCATGGTTTCGGCGGCGAAGCCCTTGATGTCGAACTCCGGATGCTCCCAGCCGATCCGCTCCGCCATGGCCCGTGCCGCCGCGACGGCCTCGTCGGCGTCGGCGAGGTCTAGAACCACGCCGCCGACGTCCGACTTGTGGCTGATCCGTGGGGAGATGATCTTGACGGCGTAGGGCGCTTTGAGCCCTTCACAGGCCTGGCCGACATCGTCGGCGGTGGCGGCGAACCGGGTCGGGACCACGGGAACCCCGTAGGCTGCGAGCAGCGCCTTGGCCTCGACCTCGCTGAGCAGGGTGCGGCCTTCGACACGCGCCGAAGCGATCAGCGCCTGGGCCGCAGCCTGGTCGCCGACCCCCTCGACACGACCGGTCGCAACGTCCGTCAAGCTCGCGCGGGCGCGTTGGGCAGCGACGAGGTAGCCGAACCCGCGGATCGCGGCGTCCGGCGTGTCGAACAGCGGAATCCTGGCCGCCGCGAAGATCGGGCCGACGGCCTGTCGATTGGTGTCGCCCAACCAGCAGGCCAGGATCGGCTTGAGCGATCGGCGCGCCGGCGCCTGCGTAAGGCCGGCGACCAGGTCCCTGGCGATTTCGTCAGGGGAGGAGAGGGCGGTCGGGCAGTTGATCACCAGGACCGCATCGACCCCGGCGTCCTCAAGCACGATATCGAGCGCCGCGCGATAGCGGCCGGCATGGGCGTCGCCCATTACATCAATCGGATGGCCATGCGACCAGCCTTCGGGAAGCGCGAGGTCGAGTTTTGAAAGCGTCTCCGGAGACAGATCGGCCAGTCTCGCGCCGGTGGAGGTCATGGCGTCGAGCGCCAGGATGCCCGCCCCACCGCCGTTGGTGACGATCGCCAGGCGGGAACCGGGAATCGCCGATCGGGACGACAGGGCCGTGGCGGCGTCGAGCAGGCCGCTCAGCGTCTCGACCATGACGATGCCCGCGCGCTCGAACGCGACGGCATGGACGTCGTAAGCCCCGGCCAAGGCGCCGGTATGGGAAAGCGCCGCCTTGCCGGCGGCCGCGGTTCGTCCTGCCTTCAAGGCGATCACCGGCTTGATCCGCGTCGCCGCTCGCGCCGCCGACATGAACTTGGCGGTGTTGGTCACGCCCTCGACGTACATCAGGATGGCGTCGGTGTGCGGGTCGGCGGCGAACAGGTCGATGAGGTCGCCCAGGTCCGCCTCGGCCATGTCTCCCACCGAAACGATCCCCGAAAAGCCGATATCCCGCGTCGAGGCCCAATCGACGATGCCGCTGATCAGGGCCCCGCTCTGGGAGATCAAGGCTAGGCGTCCGGGCGCGGCCGCGCCGCGCGCGAAGGAGGCGTTGAGCCGCGCCGGCGGAACCAGGAGGCCTAGGCCGTTTGGGCCGATGATCCGCAAGCCCGACGGCTTGGCCGCCGCCAGCATCGCTGCGCGCAGTCCATTGGCGTGAGTGATTCCGGAAGAAATCACGACCGCCACCTTCACGCCCCGCGCGCCAAGTTGAGCGATGACCTCAGGCACGGCAGGTCCTGGCGTGATCACCACGGCCAGATCGGGAACCGAGGCAAGACCCGCGATACTGGCCGACCACAGGGCGCCGGCAACTTTCACCCGACGTGGATTGACGATGTGAACGGCGCCGGCAAAGCCCCCCACCATCAAGTTGGAAACCACAACCTGTCCCACCCCGCCTGGACGGTCCGACCCGCCGACAACGACCACGGAGTCCGGTGACAGCAGCTTGGAAAGGTTGTGCAGGGACATGGTGACCTAGGGCGGCGCGCGCGGCGCGTGAAAGCCCAGGGACTTGGCTCAGGCGGGCGCGGTCCGGCTATCCGTAGAGTCCCTCAATCGACCGGCGAGGCCGGTTGTCGTTTGCGCCACGCTCACCAGACGGGCATGGTTGATATCTGGTGCGCGGTCCGGGGCGTCCCGTCCGCGTCGCGCTCCAGCGATGCCTGGCGGAGGGCCCATGCCAGACATCCTTCGCAGAACCCAGATCCTTGCGCAGGGCTACGGCGCCACGTTCGTTACGGTCCTGCTCGCGGCTCTGGTCGGTTGGGTTTTGCAAACCTGGTTCGGGCTTCGCTCGTCCTATCTCCTGTTCATGGTTCCGGTCGTCGCCGCCGCGGCGTTGGGCGGGGTCGGCGCCGGTGTATGCGCCGCTGTCCTGGGGTTGCTTGCGAGCTTGCTCATCAGTGGCGGCCTGTCGCCGCAAGGAGAAAGGTTGATCGAACCGATCAGCTTCGTGGTCGCCGCCAGTGGCGTGATCTTTATCGGAAGCCGGATCGGGGGCTTCCGGCGGCGTGCCATCGCCAGCGAGCTGGGCGCCGAACACCGCGCCCAGGAAGCCGCCCGCGTGGCTCGCGAGCTCAATTTGCTAATCGACGGCGCAACGGAATACGCGATCTACATGCTCGATCCGCAAGGTCGCGTGATGATCTGGAACGCGGGCGCCGAGCGTCTAAAGGGGTGGGAGGAGGGCGAGGCCTTGGGCCTCGATCTGTCGACCTTTTATCCGGAGGACGCCCGGCAGGCCGGAAAGCCTCAAGCCGATCTGGCGCGCGCTCGGGCGCAAGGTAAGTTCGAGGAGGAAGATTGGCGGCTGCGCAAGGATGGGTCGGAGTTCCTGGCTCATGTCTCGATCACCGCGCTGCTTGACGAGACCGGAGTCCTCCAGGGGTTCGCCAAAGTCCTGCGTGACATCACCGACCAGCGGGCCAGCGAGCAATCCTTGAGCGCGGGCGCCAACCATCTGCGGTCCATCCTCGCGACCGTCCCGGACGCCATGATCGTCATCGACCAGAGTGGATCCATCCTGTCGTTCAGCGCCGCAGCGGAGCGTCTGTTTGGCAGTCCGGAAGCGCAGATGCTGGGCCTTAACATCCGATGTCTCATGCCGCAGCCGGATCGCGAGCGACATGACGGCTACCTTGAACGCTACGTCACGACCGGCGAGCGGCGTATCATCGGTATCGGTCGGGTGGTGGTCGGCATGCGGCGGGACGGATCCACCTTTCCCATGGAGTTGTCGGTCGGTGAGGCGGTCGGGGACGGGCAGAGGGTGTTCACCGGCTTCATCCGCGACCTCACCGAAAAACAGCGTACCCAAGCCCGACTAGAAGAGTTGCAGGCCGAACTCATCCATGTCGCCCGGGTCAGCGGCATGGGAGCCATGGCCTCGACCCTGGCCCACGAACTCAACCAGCCGATCACCGCCGTGACCAACTATGTCGAGGCGGTGCGTGATCTGCTCGCCACGCCTGATCTGAACGATATGCCGATGATCCGCGAAGCTTTGGCCGATGCCGCCGGCCAAGCCCTCCGGGCTGGCCACATCGTGAGACGTCTGCGTGATTTCGTCGCGAGAGGCGAGGTCGACAAGACTGCGGAAAATGTCGAGGCCTTGGTGCGTGAAGCCGCAGCCTTGGGCTTGATGGGCGCGCGCGAGAGTGGCGTGGCCTTGGAGTTTTCCCTCGATCCGGCGATTGGCGCCGTCCTGGTGGATAAGGTGCAGATCCAGCAGGTACTGATCAATCTGGCGCGCAACGCCGCGGAAGCGATGGCGGATCGTCCCGATCGGCGACTGTGGCTGTGTAGTCGCCCGGACGGTGAGAACCTGGTGCGGATCACCGTCGCTGATAATGGACCTGGCGTCGCGCCTGCTGCCGCCGACGGACTGTTCACCGCCTTTGTCAGTACCAAGAGCGATGGCATGGGCCTGGGGCTGTCGATCTGTCGCACCATCGTCGAGGCCAATGGCGGCCGCATCTGGTTCGAGGCGCGTCCTGGCGGCGGCGCGCAGTTTCACTTCACGCTGGTCAGAGCAGAGCTGGAGCCTGGCGATGGCCGATAGGCGAATGATCCACATCGTCGATGACGACGAGGCAATCCGGCGCTCGGCCGGTTTCATGCTCAAGACATCGGGCTATGCGGTGACGACCTTTGCGTCGGGTGTCGCCTTCCTGAGCGCCGCCAAGACCGTCGAGCCGGGGTGCGTGCTTCTGGACGTCCGCATGCCGGACCTGGACGGCCTGGAGGTGCAACGCCAGTTGGCCGAACGGGGTGTCTCGATGCCGATCGTCGTGCTCACCGGCCATGGCGACGTGTCCATTGCCGTGCGGGCGATCAAGGCCGGCGCGGTCGACTTCATCGAAAAGCCGTTCGAGAAGATCGTCTTGTTGAGCGCCATCGTGGCGGCGTTCGAGCGGCTCGACGACGCCAACGGACGCTCGGCCCGCGCCACCGACGCCGCAGTGGCCATCGCGGCCTTGACGGGGCGCGAGCAGGACGTCCTCGGAGGCCTGGCTCAGGGCCTGCCCAACAAGACCATCGCCTTCGATCTTGGCATCTCGCCCAGGACGGTCGAGGTGCATCGCGCCAATCTGATGACCAAGCTGCAGGTCAACAGTCTGTCCGAAGCCCTGCGGATCGCTTTCGCAGCGGGGCTTCAGGATGGGCAGCCTAGGACCAATACGTAACGACGGCCTGGTAATGCCGTGCGACATGGTGCCCAAGCGTCACCTTTGTCAGGCCGCGTCCGACAGGCCCTAAAATGAACCGCGATTTGATCCCGTCCGAGCAAAGTCGCCCCCAGGTGTTGCTGGTCGAGGATGACCACGGGGTCCGACGCTCTCTTCAATTGCTCTTGCGCGGCCGGGGCCTGGATGTCCGCGCCTACGCCTCGGGGGCGGCGCTGCTCGCTGACCCTCGTGCTCTATCGGCCGCCTGTCTGGTGGCCGACTACAAGATGCCGGAGCTGAGCGGGTTCGACGTTCTGAGGGGACTGCTTGATCTGGGCTGGACGGGCCAGGCGCTGCTGATCACCGGTTTTCATACCGCCGAACTCGTGGCGCGCGCTCACCAGGCGGGGTTCAGCGGTGTGGTCGAAAAGCCGCTGGTGGACAGCGTTCTGGTCGAGGCCGTGGAGCGACTGACCCGGGTCCCCCTCGATCCGGCGACCTAAGTAATAGTCCCAAATGCGCTCGCCGCGCCGGGTCGATATCCAAGGTGTGGATACACGCCGACCGGCTCTTGCTTGGTCCTGCGCCTTTGGAGATACGCCATGGACAAGACCATGAAGGCCGCCTCCGTGCGGTCGTTCGGCCAGCCGCTGGTCATCGAGGAGGTGAAGATCCCCAAGCCCGGCCGTGGCCAGGTCCTGGTGAAGATCGCCGCCTGCGGGGTTTGTCACACCGACCTTCACGCGGCGCATGGCGATTGGCCGATCAAGCCGTCTCCGCCATTCATCCCCGGTCACGAAGGGGTGGGAACCGTGGTGGCGGTCGGCGAGGGCGTCGAGCACGTTAAGGAAGGCGACAGGGTCGGCGTGCCCTGGCTGTTCTCGGCTTGCGGCCACTGCGTCCATTGCCTGGGTGGCTGGGAAACGCTCTGCGAGGCCCAGCAGAACACCGGATATTCGGTGAATGGCGCATTCGCCGAATATGTCGTCGCCGACGCCGAATATCTGGGTCACTTGCCCGACAACATCGGCTTTCTTGAGATCGCGCCGATCCTCTGCGCCGGAGTCACCGTATACAAGGGCCTAAAGGTCACCGACGCCAAGCCGGGCGACTGGGTAGCGATCTCCGGGATCGGCGGCCTGGGCCACATGGCGGTCCAGTACGCCAAGGCCATGGGCTTCAAGGTCGCGGCCGTCGACATCGACGACGACAAGCTGAACCTGGCCAAGAGCCTCGGCGCGTCCGTTACCGTCAACGCCCGCAACATCGATCCGGGTCCGTTCCTGCAAAAGGAGATCGGCGGCGCCCAGGGCGTCCTGGTCACGGCGGTGTCGCCCACGGCGTTCGCCCAGGCGATGGGTATGGTCCGGCGCGGCGGAACGGTGGCGCTGAACGGCCTGCCCCCCGGCGATTTTCCCCTGTCGATCTTCGACACCGTGCTGCGCGGGATTACCGTCCGCGGCTCGATCGTCGGCACCCGCCTGGACCTCCAGGAGGCGCTGGCCTTCGCCGCCGACGGCCGGGTGAAGGCCATCGTTCACGCCGAGGGGCTTTCGAACATCAACAGCATCTTTGATCGTATGAGCCGTGGCGAGATCGAGGGCCGGGTGGTGCTCGATTTCCAGGATAACGCCTGATGAAGACGTTCAATGTCGCGACGCTGGCCACCGGCGTTCTGCTGGCCAGTCTGGTCGGAGCCTGCACGTTGGCCGGGGCCCAACCTCAACGGCCGCCGACCGGGATGTCTGGCGGCCAACGGATCGCGGAACGTAACTGCGGCGGCTGTCACGCGGTGGCGGCGGGCGACAGCAAGCTCGCCGATGCGCCGCCGTTCCGCACGCTGCATGATCGCTATCCGCCTGGCGGCCTCGACGTGATCCTGCAAGAGGGCATGTTGCGTCCCAGCCGCATGCCCGAGGAAGGCTCACCGCCGTCTCACCCGCGCATGCCGATGGCCGATCTCGACGATGACGAGGTCGCTCAGCTCAAAGCCTATCTGAGAAACCTCGATCCGCGCCCGCTGGCCATCCAACCGCCAAGCCGCTGAAGCTCGACGCCGGGCCAAGGCTTGCTGCACCGCTCAAGCAACTGAAGCTAGGTGGAGCGCATTGGAGATTTCATGAATTCGCACCCGATCCCTTCGCCCTCGACCACCGTCAAGGATCCGGTTTGTGGCATGAGCGTCGATCCGGAAACCGCGCGCCACCATGTCGAGGCCCAGGGAGCAACGGTCTATTTCTGTTCAGCCAGGTGCCTGGGCAAGTTTGTCGCCGATCCAGGAGCCTACCAAGCCAAGCCCGAGCCCCCTCGGGCCGCCGCGTCAGGCGGGGCGCTCTACACCTGCCCGATGCACGCGCAAATCCGCCAGGTCGGTCCCGGCGTCTGTCCAATCTGCGGCATGGCTCTGGAGCCCGTGACGGTGACGGTCGACAGCGGCCCCAACCCCGAACTGGCCGACATGACCCGACGCTTCTGGGTTGGCCTGGCGCTCGCCCTGCCGGTCTTTGTCCTGGAGATGGGCGCTCACGTGATGGGCCATGGCCGATGGGTTCCGGCTCAGATCTCCAGCTGGATCCAGTTCGCCCTCTCGACCCCGGTGGTGCTGTGGGCCGGCTGGCCGTTCTTCACGCGCGGCTGGACATCGTTGGTGACGCGCAAGTTCAACATGTTCACCCTGATCGCCATGGGCGTGGGCGTGGCCTATGGCTACAGCCTGTTTGGCCTGTTCGCGCCCGGACTGTTCCCGCCCGCCATCCGCGACCCCATGGGCGGCGTGCCGGTCTATTTCGAAGCCGCTGCGGTGATCACCGTCCTGGTGCTGTTGGGCCAAGTGCTGGAATTGCGGGCCCGCGAGCGGACGTCGGGCGCGATCAAGGCCTTGCTGGACCTCGCGCCCAAGACCGCTCGGCGGATCAAGGCCGACGGATCGGACGAAGAGGTGACGCTGGACCTGGTGGCTGTGGGCGATCGTCTGCGCGTGCGCCCCGGCGAGAAGGTCCCCGTGGATGGAGAATTGACCGAAGGCCGGGTGTCGATTGACGAGTCGCTGGTCACCGGCGAGTCCATGCCTGTCACCAAGGAAGCGGGAGCCAAGGTGATCGCCGGCTCGATCAACAAGACCGGGTCCTTCGTCATGCGGGCCGAAAAGGTCGGTGCCGAGACCCTGCTGTCGCGCATCGTCCAGATGGTGGCGGAGGCTCAACGCAGCCGCGCTCCAATCCAGCGCATGGCCGACCAGGTCTCGGCATGGTTCGTGCCAGCGGTGATCGGCGCGGCGCTTCTCGCCGCCGTCGTCTGGGCGCTCGTCGGACCCGAGCCGCGTCTGGCCTATGCGCTCGTGGCGGCGGTGTCGGTGATGATCATTGCCTGCCCCTGCGCGCTGGGACTGGCGACGCCGATGTCGATCATGGTCGGGGTCGGCCGCGGCGCCCAGGTCGGCGTCCTGATCAAGAATGCCGAGGCGCTGGAGCGCTTCGAGAAGATCGACACCCTGGTGATCGACAAGACCGGCACCTTGACCGAGGGGCGACCGGCGGTGACGGCGATCAAGCCGGCCGCCGGCTTCGACGAGGTCGAATTGCTGCGCCTCGCCGCCAGTCTGGAGCGCGGCAGCGAGCACCCCCTGGCCGACGCCGTTCTGCGGGCCGCCAAGGATCGCCAGCTGACCCTTTCCGAAGCCTCGGAATTTGACTCGCCCGTGGGCAAGGGGGTCGTCGGTGTGGTCGATGGCAAGCATGTGACCCTGGGCGGCGCCCGCTTGATGGCCGAACAGGGCGTGGATCTTTCGTCGCTGGAGGCCACGGCCGACGCCTTGCGCAAGGATGGCGCGACGACGATCTTCGCGACAGTCGACGGCAAGCTGGCCGGTGTCCTGGGGATCGCCGATCCGATCAAGGCCACGACGGCCGAGGCCATCCGCGCCTTGAAGGCCGACGGTGTGCGGTTGGTGATGATGACGGGCGACAACCGCACGACCGCCCTGGCCGTGGCCGCCAAGCTGGGCATCGACGAGGTCGAGGCCGAGGTGCTGCCGGAAGACAAGGCCAA
The DNA here is from genome assembly GCA_014378155.1 of Caulobacter sp. GTDB lineage: Bacteria > Pseudomonadota > Alphaproteobacteria > Caulobacterales > Caulobacteraceae > Caulobacter. The sequence goes on from JACMOF010000173.1 coordinate 15,935, forward strand.
GGTCGTGCAGAAGCTGCGCGCGCAGGGTCGGTCGGTCGCCATGGCGGGCGATGGCGTCAATGACGCGCCCGCCCTGGCCGCCGCCGAGGTGGGCATCGCCATGGGCGCAGGCGCCGACGTCGCTATTGAGAGCGCTGGGGTGACGCTGCTGCAGGGCGATCTGCAGGGCATCGTCCGGGCCCGGCGGCTATCGCGGGCCGTGATGCGCAATATTCGCCAGAACCTGATCTTCGCCTTCGCTTACAATGTCGCTGGCATTCCGATCGCTGCGGGCGTGCTCTATCCGACCCTCGGATGGCTGCTCTCGCCGGCCGTCGCCGCCCTGGCCATGGCCTTGTCTTCGGTCAGCGTAATCGGCAACGCCCTGCGACTCCGCACGGTGAAGCTCCAGGCATAGCGGGGGTGGGGGGCTAATCGTCTCTCGGAGCTGCCGCCGTTGCTTTGGCTTATCAGACACTTGGGTCGACGTCAGCCATGGGGCTTAATCGGCTCAGCGCCCCGCGCCACCGGAAGAACAAGCACGGCCGTGAGCGTCAAAAGGGCTATTAGTGCCCACGCTTCGTTGATTGCGCGGACCAGCGCGAG
>JACMOF010000174.1 GCA_014378155.1 Caulobacter sp.
AGGTGAAGAAGATCGCCGCCCTGGAGCGCGCCGACGACGGCGGGGCGCTGATCGAGGACCCGGACTTCCGCTTGAAGATTGCCGAACTGGAGATCGCGGTGGAGTCGCTGAACGCCACCGAGCTGCGAATCTTCTCCGGCCGTTCGGCGGGCAAGGCGGTGGGGCCGGCCTCGTCGATGCTGAAGCTGGCGGGATCAGAGACCCAGCAGGCGATCACAGAATTGGCCCTGGAGGCGGTCGGAACCTATGCAGCGCCGTTCGTGCGCGACACCTGGGCGCCGACCAACGAGGGCCGGGCCGGACCGGATTACGCGGCCCCGATCGCGCCGTCCTATTTCAGCTACCGCAAGACCACGATCTATGCGGGCTCCAGCGAGATCCAGAAGAACATCATCACCAAGCTGGTGTTGGGGCTCTAGATCGGAGTGGGGACAGGCGCATGCGCCTGTCCCCACTCCGCACGGGGAGGCGTTAGTTTTTCTCCATCGTCCTCAAACGAAACCCGCCTTTATAACCACCGCTAACCCAGCCCTTTGCGGAGCCGCCTCATGGCCCTCGACGCCCTGTTCAAGCCGTTCGAATTCAAGTCGCTGAAACTGCCCAACCGGGTGGTGATGGCCCCGATGACTCGGTCGTTCTCGCCCGGCGGCGTCGCCACCGACGACGTCGCCGCCTATTATCGGCGCCGCGCCGAGAACCAGGTCGGATTGATCATCACCGAGGGCACGGGCGTGGCCCGCGACGCCTCGCTGAACGACGCCAACATTCCGCGCTTCCATGGCGAGAAGGAACTGGCGGCCTGGAAGACCGTGGTCGATGAGGTGCACGCGGCCGGCGGCCTGATTGCGCCGCAGCTGTGGCATGTGGGCGCGGCCAAGGGGAAGGACGTGCTGGGCAAGATCGATAGCCCCTCGGGTCTCTCCAAAGCTGGCGGCGAGCCCTTCACCACCCCGATGACCGACGCCGAGATCGCCGACACCATCGCCGCCTTCGCCACGGCGGCCGCGGACGCCAAGCGCCTTGGCTTCGACGCCATCGAACTGCACGGCGCCCACGGCTATCTAATCGACCAGTTCTTCTGGAACGGCACCAATGTCCGCGACGACGGTTTTGGCGGCGCCACCATTGCCGCCCGCGCCAATTTCGCGGCCGAAATCCTCAAGGCCGTGCGGGCCGCGGTCGGTCCGGACTATCCGGTGATCATCCGTCTGTCGCAGTGGAAGCAGCAGGATTTCACCGTCAAGAACGCCGTCACGCCTCAAGAGCTGGAAGCCTGGCTTCAGCCCCTGGCCGACGCCGGGGCCGACATCTTCCACTGCTCACAGCGCCGGTTCTGGGAGCCGGAGTTCGAGGGCTCAGACCTCAACTTCGCCGGCTGGGCCAAGAAGCTGACCGGCGCCCCGACGATCACCGTCGGCTCGGTGGGCTTGTCGGGGGAGTTCATCGCGGCGTTCGGCGGCGAGGGCAGCCAACCGGCCTCGATCGACGGTCTGCTGGAGCGCCTGGACCGCGGCGAGTTCGACCTGGTCGGCGTCGGGCGCGCGCTCTTGCAGGACCCGGAGTGGGTCATGAAGATCCGCGACGGCCGCAACGACGAACTGAAGGCCTTCGAGCGCGAGGCGCTGGGGGTGCTGTACTAAGACCAAATCTTCCCCCTGCGGGGGAGGTGTCGGCGCAGCCGACGGAGGGGGGAGTTAGCCGCGGTGGGTCCGCCCCCCCACCGGTGCCTTCGCGCCTCCCCCACAGGGGGAGGAATTGGTTCATCCGTTGAAATTCAACCTCAACCCCGCCCTGGGCCACCGCGCCTTGTAGAGTTTCCCCGTCCCCGACGCCGTGATCCAGGCGTCTCTCATGTCGGCGCCGCCGAAACAGATGTTGGTGACAATCACGTCGGGCACGGCGAAGTGCTCGGTCGCGCCGCCCGGCGAGATCGCGGTGATTCCGCCATTGATGATCGTCGCCACGCAGACCCTGCCATCGGCCTCGACCGCCAGGCTGTCGAACAGCTGATACCCCGGCAGGGTGACCACCACGTTTCCGGGCATCAACGGCGGCGCGTCGGCCAGGACGCCGGGCGCGGCGATGTCGAACGACCATAGCCGGCCCAGGGTGGTGTCGGCCATGTAGACGGTTTTCTCGTCGGGCGAGAGGCCCACGCCGTTGGGCGAGACGAAGTGGTCGCGCCAGCGAACGATCTGGCTGCCGTCGGTCAGGGCGTAGTAGAGGGCGCCGAACTTGCGACCCTCGGCTGTGGTGCAGCCGTGATCGGTGAACCAGAAGCCGCCTTGCCGGTCGAACACCAGATCGTTGGGCCCGATCAGCCGCTTGCCGTCGCACTCTGTGTAGAGCGTGGTCACAGCGCCGGTCGTTAGGTCTACGCGCTGGATCGACCCGCCCTCGTGGCCTGGCGGTGTCGGGCCGGGCACGTTGAGGCCGCCCATGTCGATGAAGTTGAAGCTGCCGCCGTTGTTGGTGACATAGACCGCGCCGTCCGGACCGATGGCCGCGCCGTTTGGGCCGCCCGGCAACTCGGCGATCGTCTCGCGGCGCCCGTCGGCGGCTACGCGGCTAAGGGTCTGGCGCTGGATCTCGGTGAGGATCACCGAGCCGTCGGCCATGGCGATCGGCCCCTCGGGGAATTGCAGGCCCTCGGCGACGAGTTCCAGTTCCATGCGTCTTGCTCCCGTTGCGACACCTCTAGCGGGCGCATGGGCCGAGTAAACGGGCGTTTGAACCCACACGCAACGCCTCAGTCCAGATCGTAGAGCTCATAGGCGATCAACGCGCCGTCACTGGCCAGGAAGGCGCGGCCGTGGGCCGAGCGAACCAGGGCCTCGCGGTCGATCCATTTGGGCGTCGAGTCCGACGATCCGGCGCCCTGGGCGGCGCAGGGCACGGTCAATCGCACTGACTGGCGCGGCTTGAAGCGGGCACCACGCTCGGCCTTGATCGCCCGACCATAGACCCGGCAGGTCGCCACTTCGCCGCGCTGTAGCGGACGGACCTTGAGCACGTCGAACACCACCACGTCGGTCGCCGCCGCCCGCCCCAGGCTGTCGTCCTGGCCCAGGTTGCGCGCATCGACCGGGGCGGCGCTGCACAGCGTCAGGACGCAAAGCGCGGCGAACAGGTGAGGGCGAACAGGCATCATCGACGCTCCAATACACGGAACACGAAGGCGTGGTCATCATCGGGACCGGCGGGGTGCTCCTCGCGGCGCACCTCAATCCAGGCGGTCTCGTCGAACGCCGGGAACGAGACGTCGCCCTCCACCTCGGCCTGCACCTCGGTGAGGTACAGCCGCTTGGCGCGGGGCAGGGCCAGCTCGAAGATCGCCCGGCCGCCGATCACGCAGACCTCGTCGACGCCGTCGTCCGCGGCCTGTTCCTTGGCCATCTGCAGGGCTTCCAGGAAGCTCTCGCATACCACGGCCTGCTGGGGTTCGAACGAGCCGTCCTGCGACAGCACGATGTTCATCCGGCCGGGCAAGGGCTTGCGGGGCAGGCTGTCCCAGGTCTTTCGCCCCATGATCACCGGCTTGCCCATCGTGCAGGCCTTGAAGATCGCCAGGTCGGACTTCAGGCGCCAGGGCAGGTCGCCATCACGGCCGATGACGCCGTTGAGCGAGCGGGCCACGGGGCCGACGGTAAGGATCACGGACATGGCCCGTTCTACGCCGCTCCGAACGGAACCACCACCTGTTGCGCCGAGGCGCGGGCGATCAACTCGCCGTCGGGTCGCCGGAAATCGGCGTCGACATGGATCATGCCCCTGGTCTGGGCCACCACGCGGCCTTCGATCGTCAAGACTTCCGCCTTGCCCACGCGGATGAAATCGACCTTGAGATTGCTGGTGCGGAACATCGCGTCGCCCGGCGCGACGGTCATGGCCGCGAGCGCCAGGATCTGGTCGGCGAGGGCGGCGATGTAGCCGCCGAACAACGAGCCATCGACATTCAGCAACTCCGGCGCCGGCGTCCAGGTCTTGCGCACCCAGCCCTCGCCCCAGTCGTCGAGGCCGCCGAGCTGGAGGGTCTGGACGACCGGCGGCAGGACGACGTCGCCGCTCTTGATCTGATCGAGGCGGTCAGTGGCCCAGGTCACACCGCCACCGCCGCCTTGATATGCGGGTGAGCCTCGTAGCCTTCCAGCGTGAAGTCTGCGTACTCAAAGCCGAACAGATCTGTCTTGTCGGCGATCTTCAGGGTGGGGAGGGGGAGGGGTTCGCGGGTCAGTTGTTCGCGGGTCTGGTCCAGGTGGTTGAGATAGAGGTGGGCGTCGCCGAAGGTGTGGACGAACTCGCCCGGCTGCAGACCGACGACCTGGGCGACCATCATCGTCAGCAGGGCGTAGGAGGCGATGTTGAACGGCACGCCCAGGAAGACGTCGGCGCTGCGCTGGTAGAGCTGGCAGCTGAGTTTCCCATCCGCGACGAAGAATTGGAACAGACAGTGGCAAGGCGGCAGGGCCATGTCGTCGACATCGGCCGGATTCCAGGCGCTGACGATGTGACGGCGACCGTTGGGATTGGTCTTCAGGCCCTCGACCAGCCTGGCCATCTGGTCGATCGAGCCGACTCCGTTTCCGTCTTTGGCCGGCGCCGCCCACGAGCGCCATTGCTTGCCGTAGACGGGACCCAGGTCGCCGTTCTCGTCGGCCCATTCGTCCCAGATCTTGCAGCCGTTTTCCTGCAGATAGCGGACATTGGTGTCGCCCTTCAGAAACCACAGCAGCTCGACGATGATCGAGCGAAGGTGCAGTTTCTTGGTGGTCAGGACCGGGAAGCCTTTGGACAGATCGAAACGGATTTGCCGGCCAAAGACGCCCAATGTGCCGGTGCCCGTGCGATCGCCGCGCTGGACGCCGTTGTCGAGGATGTCCTGCAGCAGGTTCAGGTACTGCCGTTCCGGATGGTCGGCGGGGGCCTGCTGGGCGTGGATGGGGACGATGGCGTTCATGGTCGCTAGAGTGCAGGCGAATCGCCGTCGTCGCCAGTGCGGCAAATGCGTTTGGGCGTTCGTCCCGTCAGTAAGGTGGAGGGAGGGGCTTTGTCACCCCGCGAAGCCGCCCTCGTCCAGAAACGCCTGTTCTTCCTGCGTGGTTGTCCGCCCTAGCGCCGCGTTGCGGTGCGGGAACCGGCCGAACCGGGCGATGATGTCCCGGTGCAGCAGGGCCCAGTTCAGGCTCTCGGCGTCGCCGTTGTCCTTCGGCAGGCCTTCGAACAGGGCGATGCCGGCGTCCTGTTCGGCCAGGGACTCCGAATGTTCGTAAGGCAGGTAGAAGAACGGCCGCAGCAGCGGGTCCACGGTCTTATCGTAACCGGCGGCCACGGCCGCGACAGCGATCGTCCGGGCCTTGCCGTCGGTGGCGAACGCGTGGCCGCTGTCGCGGTAGAGGTTGCGGGGAAACTGGTCGAGCAGGATGACCAGGGCCAGCGCGCCTTCGGGGTCGCCCGCCCAGCCGTCGTACTGGCCGCGCGCGGCGACGAAATGGACGGGTTCGAACCTCAGCCGGATCGCCGCGTCGAAGGCGTCCGACTTGACGAACCACTTGGCCGGGCCGGCGGCGGTCCAGAAGCCGAGAACGTCCTGAGGGTTGACGAGCATAAAGCATTCCTCAGCGGCGTCGTTCAAACGCGGTTCATGGCGCTGGGCCGACACTACATACAAGGGATGAGCGTCGGACCCACCACAAGGGATCCCTGGAGCACGAAATGAAACGTCTGATCACGACCGCGATGATCCTGTCGCTGCTGGGCGGCGCCGCGGCCGAAGCCGCCGGCGCGGGACAGCTTGACCGGCGCGGGGGCCGCCAAGAGGGCGGCGAGCGCGGCCCACGCGGGGATAACGGTGGCGATCGCGGCGGTCAGCAGCAGCCTCAACCACAGGCCCAGCCTCAACAGCAACCTTCGAGTAGCGATCGCGGCGATCGTGGCGACCGCTCCAACGGCGGCGGCAGTTGGAGCGGCGGCCGTCCGGCGCCACAGCCGCAGGAGCCTCAACAGCCTCAACAGCCTCAACAGCCTCAGCAGCCTCAAACTCCCCCGCAGGCGCAAAACCCGCAGCAAGGCCGTGACCGCGGCGGCTGGCAGGGCCAGAATGGCCAAGGCGGTCGTGGTGGTCAGGGCGGAGTTTGGGGTCAAGGACAGGGTCGTCCAGATCAGGGCCGCCCCGACCAAGGCGGGCGTCCCGGTGGCTGGGACCGTCCCGGCCAAGGCGGTCGTCCCGATCAGGGCGGACGTCCGGGCGGTTGGGATCGTCCCGGCCAGAGCCGCCCCGGCGACAACGGCCACTGGCGTGACCGCGACAACAACCGTCAGCGCTATGACCAGCGTCGCTACCGTCCTTCCTATCAGGCCGGCCAGCGTTACCGGGTCGGCGCCTATCGCTATCCGCGTGGCTTCTACGTGACCCAATGGTCGTTCGGCGACTATCTGCCGGGCGGCTGGTACGGCCAGTCCTACTATCTGAACGCCGGTTCCTATGGGCTGCCCTATCCTCCGGCCGGCTGCGAGTGGGTGCGGGTCGGCGACGACGCTGTCCTCGTCGATATCTGGTCGGGCCAGGTGCTCAGCGTCAACTACGACCTGTTCTGGTGATTGACTGAAATTTGGGGACGCACGCATGCGTGCGTCCCTATCGGCATCCTCGACCTTCGTCGTCGATTTCGCTGCCTTCCAGGAGCGGCGGACGGCGGCGACTTGCCGTTCTGGCCGGCTCCTGCCACGCCGACGATGGCGGCGGAGCGCCCCAGGGTCTAAAACGTGGCCGCAGAGGCTATAAGGTCACAACGTTCTGCCGTCATCGCCTTGACGAAACGGCAAAAAAACGCTCAAACGCCCGGCCTTTGTCGCTCCGCCGTTGCGCGGGACGGCCTGATTTGACCAGTCCTGGAGAAAAAACATGCGCGTCTATTATGAT
>JACMOF010000175.1 GCA_014378155.1 Caulobacter sp.
AGGAGCTCTCAAGGTCAGCTAGGGCGTCGCGGTCGAGGCCGCCGGTTTTGGCCTGGCGGATATAGGCTTTCCGGGCCCAGGCGGTGGCCGTCAGGGGAGCGGCCGACAGGGCTGCCTCGTTCTCGCGCTCGGCGGTCGTCAAATCGGGGGGCGACTCGCGCAGGGCGCTGTCGGCGTTCAGCTCCCGCCGCGCCGCGCTCGCGCCCTGGAGAGCGGCGTCGGTTGACGACAGACGGATCATCACACCTAGCGCAGCCGCCACGGTGCAGGTCGAGACGAGCAAGGCGACGCCGAAGGCCGGTCGCCGCACCTGTTTCACGCGATGGCGCCGTCTTGGCCGTAGGCTTTCTGATGGCGACACTCCCGGTCCTCCCTTGCGCTCTGGCGATCCGCCTTCATCGTACGGCAAGGCTTTTAATCATTTATGTTTTTCTTCCGGAGTATTGTGCGGCGCCGAAGAAGGCTTGAACTCGGGCCCGCGAACTGCAAATTGACAGGCTCTGCCTTGGACATCCCGCGCGGTCCGATCCGAGGCGTTCAGACACTATGCAGGAACCAAACGGATGAGGCATTGGCTAGGCACGGCTATCTTGGGGATCCTCCTCGCCTGCTCAGTGGCGGCGTGCGCGCCGGGCGCCGTCGGGGCCGGGCCGAGCAGCGGGGCGGGCGGCCTCGTTCCGACCCGGGAAGTGGCGGAGTATCGCCTGGGCGCGGCCGATAAAGTCCGGATTAACGTTTTCAACGAAGAGGCGCTGACGGGAGAGTTCCTCGTCGGCGGTAATGGCAAGATTTCCATGCCCCTGATCGGCGAAGTCCAGGCCGCCGGCCTGACCGTCTCCATGCTTCAGGAAGAGATCGCCGTCGCGCTGCGCCAAGGCTACATCAACGAGCCACGGGTGAGCGCCGAAATTCTCACCTATCGTCCGTTCTACATTCTGGGCGAGGTGAACAAGCCGGGGGAATATCCGTTTACGAACAACCTGACGGCGCTGAACGCGGTGGCCACCGCCCAGGGCTTCACCTACCGCGCGAACACCAAATTGGTGTACATCAAGCGGGCAGGGGATAGTGGCGAGCAGGTCTATCCGCTCACGACCGCAACACAGGTTGCGCCCGGCGACACCATCCGCATCGGCGAGCGCTACTTTTGAACCGTGCGGCCGGACAGTGCGGCAGGCCGCCGCAGCGATCGGCGAGCAGGAGCGTTCGCGCCGGACCGGGCGTGCCGGCGCCGTCATAAGGGTCTCGTGATGTTTGGAAATCTGTTCAGAAGACCGGGTCGGCCGCTTCGCCGGCGCACGGTGAGAATGCCCGATGACACAGTGGTGTGGGCGATCGGCGACGTTCACGGGCGCCGCGACCTTCTCGAACCCCTGGTTGCCGAGTTGCTGGCGGATCTTTCGCGCAGCCCGGCGCGCCGCAAGGTCGTCGTCTTTCTCGGCGACTACGTGGATCGCGGACCGGAATCGTGCGGCGTGATCGAGTTGCTGGCCTGCCTGCCGGGTGCGCACCCCTTCGAGTTTCACTTCTTGCGCGGCAACCACGAAGACCGGATGGAGGCGTTTCTCACAGATCCGTCCGTGGGTCCCAGCTGGTGTGACTACGGCGGCCGCGAAGCCTTGCTGTCCTACGGCATCGATGCCCCGATCCGCCGGGACGACTTGGAAGGCTGGGCCGTCACGTCCCGGACCCTGAACCGCGCCATGAAGGAGGCCCATAAAACCTTCCTCGCCAATCAGGAAATGTCGCTCGGCATCGGCGACTACTTCTTCGCCCATGCCGGAGCCAAACCCGGGGTGCCCTTGGAGAGCCAGTCCGCGCACGATCTAATGTGGGTGCGGCAGCTTTTCCTGGACGACCCCAGGCCCTTCGACCGCGTTGTGGTGCATGGCCATACGCCGCTAGAGAAGGTCCACATCGATCACCGCCGCATCGGCGTCGATACCGGAGCCTATGCGACCGGCGTGCTCACCGCCCTTCGCCTGGAGGGGGAGAGCCGCTGGTTGCTTCAGACGGCGAAATCCGGAGGCGGCGTCGAACTGTCGCTTCGAGCCGCCTGACTCTCGACCCGCCGCGACCGTGCGCCACGCCGGTTCGCCGCCCGCCGAGACTCGGCCAAGGGTGATGCCGGTTTCAGGACTCATTAACGGATGCCCGTTAACCGTGTTCAGGCATTGAGAGAACTCAACTAATGTCGTCGAACGTAAGTCGGCCGCCCCACGGCGCTCCCGTCGATCACCTGATCCGGGCGTGCCGGAGCCATTTTGTGGCCGTCGCCGCCTTCAGCGCGCTGTCGAATCTGCTTTTCGTCGTGCCGACTCTTTACCTGATGCAGGTCTACGATCGCGTGCTCCCGACGGGCGGGCTGATGACCCTCGTCCTGCTGAGCGGCGTCACCCTGCTGGCCTTGGGGGTGCAGGCGTTGCTCGACTGGGTGCGCTCGCGCATTCTGGTGCGCGCGGCCGCCCAGATGGATCTCAAGGCCTCGGCCGATGTGCTCTGGGCTGCGTTGTCGCGCAGCGCGAGGGGAACATCCGGCCAACGCGCAATCCAGAATTTCGACACTGTCAAGCAGGCCCTTTCCGGCCCGGTGCTTCTGTCAATCCTCGATGCGCCGTGGGGGCTGCTCTATCTGGGGCTGACCTATCTTCTTCATCCGGCCCTTGGCGTGCTGGCCACGCTGGCGGGCGCCGCCATGATTGCCGTCGCCCTGACCAACGAGCGGCGGACACGCGCGCCGCTCAAGGCCGCAGGGGAGGCCGCAGCGAGAGGCTATTCGACCCAGGAGGCGGCGTCGCGGGGCCTGTCGGTCGTCGGGGCCCTCGGCATGAAGCGCGCCATGGTCATCAAGCATCTGTCGGAGCGCTCTCAGATGCTGGAGTGGCAGTCGCAGGCCAGTTTTCGCGCAGCCGCCTACACCAGTTTCAACAAGACCCTGCGCATCGTCGTGCAATCGGCCTCGGTCGGCGTCGGCGCCTACCTCGTCATCCAGGGCGATCTGTCAGCGGGGAGCCTCATGGCGGCCTCCTTCCTCCTTGCTCGCGCACTTTCGCCGATCGAGCAAATCACGGGCGCATGGCCGACGCTCGACAAGGCTCGCAACGCCGCCCTTTCGCTCAAGGCGCTTTTCGACGCGACCGGCGCGCAACCTGACCGGACCCGGCTCCCCGCCCCGCGAGGGCGGCTGACGCTGGAAGACGTCACGGTCCAGGCCGGCGCAGGCGCGCGACCTATCCTCAGCGGTCTGACGTGCACGATCGAACCAGGCCGGATCACCGGCGTCGCCGGCGCCAGCGGATCAGGCAAGTCGACGATGGCGCGGGTCCTCGTCGGCGGGGCCGACCTCAGCTCCGGCCTTGTGCGCCTGGACGGCGCCGCCCTTCAGGACTGGGATTCCGACGCTCTGGGGCCGCACATCGGCTACCTGCCGCAGGAGTCCACCCTGTTTGAAGGCACTGTGAAGGAAAACATCTCCCGGTTCGGTACCTATGTCGCCGGCGACGCAGACTCTCTGGATGAATCCACGGTGGCGGCGGCCATGGCGGTCGGCGCGCACGACATGATCCTCACGCTGCCTCACGGCTACGACACCCGGCTCGGGGTTAACGGCAGCGGCCTGTCAGGCGGACAGACCCAACGGATCGCCCTTGCGCGGGCCTTCTTCGGCGATCCCGTAGTGCTCGTTCTCGACGAACCCAACGCCCATCTGGACGGGCTGGCCGAACAACAGCTCATCCAGGCGATGACGAACGCGCGCGCCCGGGGCGCGACGGTGATCGTGATGGCGCACTCCCGAGCCCTGCTTGGACTGGCTGATGAGATCATTGTTCTCAAGAACGGCGAGATCGACCTGTCCGGTCCGTTGAAGGACGTCGCGTCGCTGATGCGTGAACGGAGGTCCGGCCCGCGAACGTCGCCGGTCGACCGGACCGCCGAGCCGGCCGGCGATGACGCCCGTTCCCTCAATTCGAAAGCCGTCTCATGACCCCCCTGACGGCTTTCATGGAGACCTCTCCCCTGACCAAGGGGCTGTGCCACATCGCCAACGCCCGGCGCGACATCCTGCTTGGCGGCGCCGCAGCCACACTGTTCTTCGTCGGCTTCGTCGGCTGGGCCGCTTCGGCGCCCCTGGATTCGGCGGCGCACGCGACCGGCCAGGTCGCGGTCTCAGGCAGCAGGCAACAGGTCCAAAACCTCGAGGGCGGCGAGATTTCCGCCCTGCTGGTCAAGGAAGGCGATGTCGTCGCCGCCGGCCAGCCGCTGGTGGAACTGAACGCCGCTGAGGCCCGGGCCGCGGAGCGGGCTTTGGCCGCCCAAGTGATTCAGCACCAAGCCCAGATTTCCCGGATCCAGGCCGAAACCCTGGGGCGGCCGTTCGAGGCGCTTCGCCTGCCGGCGAGCGCCAGCCCCGAAGATCGCGCGCTTGCCGCCGAGGCCGAAATCATGGCGCGGCGGGAGCTCGCGGCGCGCGACCGGGCTTACGCTACGGAACAGGCGGTCCTCTCGCGCCGTGTCGACCAGCTTCACGAACAGATCACGGGGGGGCGCGTCCAGAGCGCCGCCAATGAACGTCAGCAGGGCCTGATGGGTCAGGAACTCAGCGGGATGCGCCGCCTAGCGGACCAGGGCTATGCGCCCCTGACCCGGGTTCGCGCGCTGGAACGGGCGGCCGCCGAGCTCGAAGGCGCCAACGGTGTTCAGCGCGGGGAAATAGCGCGCCTCGGCGCGGGCGTCGGCGAAATCCGGCTGCAGATGAGCCAGACGTCTGCGGAGCGCGCCCGCCTGCTGGCCGCCGAGACCCGCCAGGCGCAGTCGGAGCTTTCAAGCCTTATCCCGCAATGGGAGGCCGCCAAACAGCGGCTGGAGGCGTCGCGGATAAAAGCACCCGTCTCCGGCACAGTGATGGGGGTGACGGTCCACACCGTCGGGGGCGTGGTGGCGGCAGGGCAGAACCTGATGGAGATCGTTCCCGTTCGGCCGTCGCTGACCATGGATGTCCGCGTCCCGGCGCGGGATGTGGAGGGGCTGTCTGCGGGGCAGGCTGTCGAAATCAAATTCCCCAGCCTCACGAACCGACGGACCCCGGTGTTGATGGGATCCCTGGCCGTTCTGTCGCCTGACACTCTCGTCGATGAGAAGACCGGCGCGACCTTCTACACGGCCCGCGCCGTCGTCAGTGAAGTCGAGCTTCTGAAGCTCAACCGGGGTGAGGCGTCACCCGTTCGGCTCAGGCCCGGAATGCCGGTCGAGGTGCTGATCCGCAAGCGCAAGAAGAGCCTTCTGGGATTCTGGTTTGAACCCCTGATGTCCTCGCTGTGGAGCCAAGGCGGTTAGCCTGCGGCCCGACGTCGACACGGCTGGCCGGGTATGCCGGCCAGCCGTGTCGAGTCAGGCATGACCCCAGTACGCGGGCGTCGGCTGCGAAAGCCATGCCACCATATCGGGCAGGGTGACCATTCCGGCAGGATCGACGATGGCGGGCGCATGGCCTGCGTCCGTCGCCACGAAGTGGGGGGTCGTGAAGTCGCCCGAAACGCTGTGCGCCAGGTCCGTTGAAGACACGCTCGCGGATGCGACCGACTTGCCCGGCAAAGCGTCAGAGGCCGAGAAGAGAGCGCTGGGGGGCGAGGTCTGGGCCCCGACTCCGTCGAGGAGATGGCTGATGTCCATGTCGGCGTCGCTGACCGTATGGATGTCGCCGAGGCTCAGCGCCAGGCCCGGTTTGAGACTGGCGATCAGAGTCGGCTTACCAGCGCCCGTACCGTCTGCATCGAAGGTCAGGGCCCCGGTCTGGGCGTTCCAGAAGAAGGTCGGGCGGCCGGACACTGAGGCCGAACCGGAGGCGATGAAATCGGCGTCGCTGGCAGTCAGCGCGCGCTCGTCGCCCTTGATGGTCTGGAAGCCGAAGGCCGAGCGGGAAAGGGTGATCCGGTCCTCGCCATGAACGAAATCAGTGATTTTATCCGATCCATCCTTGTCTGCGAACAGGAAGCGGTCAGCGCCGGCCCCGCCGGTCAGGGTGTCGGAGCCGATGCCTCCGCGAAGGGTGTCGGAGCCCCCGCCGCCAGACAGAACGTCGTCTCCGACGCCGCCCGTCAGATAGTTGTTCGCGGCGTCTCCGCGCAGGATGTCGTTAAACATCGATCCGGTCACACCTTCGATGCTGATATACCGGTCGCCCGCCGCCTCGCCGCTGTTCAGACCGGGATTGGAGAGATCGACGGTCACTGCCGCCTGCGCCCCGAGGTACTGGGCCACATCGTAGCCGCCGCCGCCGTTGAGCGTATCGGCTCCGAGCCCACCCTCCAGCAGATCATTTCCGCCCCGGCCTTCGAGGACGTCCGAGCCGGCAGCCCCGGTGAGCAGGTTGGCGCCGTCATCGCCGCGAAGACTGTCGTTGAACGCCGATCCGGTGAGGTTCTCGATGCTGATGAGGCTGTCGCCAGCCGCTTCACCGGTGTTGCCGGATGGCGCTGCCATATCCACGGTGACGCCCGATAGGGCGTTGTTGTATCGCGCCGTGTCGACGCCGGCTCCGCCGTCGAGACGGTCAGCGCCGGCACCACCCCACAGGAGGTCGTCGCCGTCTCCGCCATAGAGGCTGTCCGCGCCGGCGTCGCCGTAAAGATAGTCGGCACCCAACCCTCCCAAGAGGGTGTCGTCGCCGTCGCGTCCGAAGATCGAGTCTGAGCCGTTGTCGCCGGAGAGGATGTTCGACACGGCGTTGCCTCGCAACGTGTCATTGAACGCCGAGCCGGAAATGTTTTCGATGTCCCGATAGGTATCGCCCCCCGCCTCTCCGGTGTTCGTGCCCGGCGCCAAGAGGTCGACCGCAAGACCGGCGGCGGAGGCCTTGTAACTCACGGTGTCGGTTCCGTCGCCGCCGTCCAGCACGTCCGCGCCCAGGCCGCCGACGAGGACGTCGGAGCCCGCGCCGCCCCGCAGAGTGTCGTTCCCGGCGCCCCCGTCGAGCGTGTCGTTGCCGTCGCCGCCGTCGAGGACGTCGTTTCCGTCGCGGCCGAGCAGGAGGTCGTCGCCCGTGCCGCCCGTTAGCTGGTTGGCGGCGGCGTCGCCGGCGAGGATGTCATTCAGCCAGGAGCCGAGCAGGTTCTCGACGCCCACATAGGTGTCGCCGGCGGCTTCGCCCGTGTTCAGCCTGGCGTCCTGGAGATCGGCCTGAACGCCCGTGGCGCTGCTCTGGTAGCCTGCCGTGTCGATGCCGGCTCCGCCTTCCAGGCGATCGGCGCCGAGGCCACCGACCAGCATGTCATTGCCTTCGCCGCCCTGAAGGATATCGGCGCCAGAATCACCGTACAGATTGTCTGTGCCCGCTGCGCCTATGAGAACATCGTTGCCACCACGACCGCGGATGATGTCGTTCCCGTCGCCCCCGTTGATCGTGTTTGCGCCGTCGTCGCCGCCGAGCGTGTCATTGAACGCCGAGCCAAGGATGTTCTCGATGCTGTCATAGGTGTCGCCCGCAGCTTCGCCCGCGTTCGCGGCGGGCGTGAGCAAGTCAACGACCACGCCGGCTTGCGCGCCCGCGTAACTGGCCGTGTCGATCCCGGCGCCCCCGCGCAGAATGTCGGATCCGGCGTCGCCCTGGAGCCTGTCGTCGCCGTCCCCGCCTTCGAGGATGTCGGCGCCGCCGCGCCCGACGAGAACGTCGGCGCCTGCTCCACCTTGCAACATATTGGCTGCGCCGTCGCCGAAGAGGCTGTCGGCGAAGGCCGAACCGCGGACGTTCGAGAGGGTTTTGAAGGTATCGCCTGCGGCGTCGCCCGTGTTCAGGGCGGACGAAGCGAGATCGACGAGCACACCCCTTGTCGCGGCGGCGTAGGAGACGATGTCTGCGCCGCCGGCCCCGATCAAGTCATGAGAGCTGTTCACGCCGTCGAAGACCCCGTCGGCCGGGCGAACGGTGAACTCCGTCCGGACGGTGCCGGGGCCGTCGGCGACATAGGTCGACTGAACGCCGTTTACGGGAACGGTAGTCGCCTGGATCCCGAAGTCGTTGATCGTCAATGAGCCCGTGCCGGAGAAGATCTCCGAACCCAGCTCCACGGAGGCGAGATATTCATTCGGCGACACGATGCCGAGAGACACAAGCTTGGCGAGAACTGCAGCGAAATCGACGGTGCCCCTGAAATTGTCTGTGTCGAGGATCAACGCCGTGTAGCGGCCGGTATGATAGATTTTGGCGGAGAAGTTGGCGTCGGAATAGGTTCCGATGAGGTCGCCGAACGGCGGGAAGTCGCCGGTGTGCGTCCAGATCATGATCTCATTGGTGATCGTGGACTCGCCCCCGCCCTTTACGCTGGTCAGCCAGATGTCGAAGGCGACGTTGAAGCCGGCCGTGTTTCCCGCGATGCTGACGTCGTAGTTGATGGCCAGCGACGAGATCGTGCTCACCTGAAGCGGGAAGACGCCGCCGATGTCTGTCGGCTTCTGGCCGCCGGCCATCGGGGCCGGGCCGAAGGCGACCTCGGGATAACCGCGGACTGGCGCGCCGTACTCCGTCGTGAAGGGGAAGGACCAGGTGAAGGTGGTGCCATGGCTTACGTTTGAACGCGTCAGGGTGCTCTCGATCGTATAGTCCTTGTTCTCGACGAGCGCGCCTGGATTCCAGATGTTGTTGACGACGTACCAGCCGTTGACGAGCGTGGCCCGACCGGCCCCCGCCATCAGGGTCTCGCCCGCTTCGGCGACGTTGGCGATGCGAAACCCGAAGTCGTAACCGTGCAGGCTTGAAAGCGAGACGTCGCGCAAGACGAGCGACTCTCCGTTGCCCATGGCGAAGCTTACGTCGGACCCGTTCTGGGTCGCGCAGGCCATCAGTTGACTGAAGGTCGAGACGCCGTAGCCCTGCAGCTGGATTCCATCGACGCTGGGCTTGAAGTTGACGATGGCGTCGGAGCCGTTTCCGGCCACGATCCTGAACAGGTCCGCGTGAGAGCCGCCCACCAGAACGTCGTCCCCGGCCAGGCCGTTGAGGGTCGAACCGAAATCGCTGGCGACCAGGATGTTGCCTAGGGCGTTGCCGGTTCCGGATCGAGCGCCCTGACCCGTCAGAATGAGGTTCTCCACGTTGGCGGCGAGGGTGATCGGGGCCCAGACGCTGGCGAGGATCGTGTCGATGCCGTCCTTGTCCTTTTCGGTGACAACCGCAGACGTGTCCCAAACGTAGTAGGTGTCGTCGCCCGCGCCGCCGATCAGGGTGTCGCCGCGCGAGGCGTAGAAGACATCATTTTTCGCCGTGCCGGTCTGGGTTTCGGCGTTTGCCGATCCGGTAACCCAATTCTGGGTTGCTCCCGACTCGGCCATGATCAGTTTTTTGGCGTTTATATACATTTTACTGTTCCCGAAAGGAGCTCAATA
>JACMOF010000020.1 GCA_014378155.1 Caulobacter sp.
CGGCTCAGATAGTCCCACGGCTCTGCAGCGATCTGTCGAAGCGCGCTCTCGTGCAGTCGGAGAAGGTCCGCGGGGAACTTCGCTATCACGTTGGCCGCCGCCCATGGCGCATCGCCCATATCTTCGCCTTCTAATGCTTTCTCGATCAGTTCTGAGAGCATGACGTGGTCGTCGAAGTGTTGCGCGAAGAAGGCCATCGCGCCGGAGGGCTTCGTCTTCTCGGTAGTTTCCATCAACATGCTACGTAAATCGTCCATGGCCACCCCGCTTTTCCGTCCCTCCACAATATTCGGGTTTGGTTCGACATCCACCCGTTCACGCTGCTTCCGGCGAACAGCCGCATCCGCCCCGGATGCGGCTGCGCCTTAAAACCCTTGGTGGATCGGAGCTCTGGCGTCTGGCCGGGTCAGGGACGGCGCGGAGTGTCGCCGCGACGCGGACGCCGGAGGCGGTCCTATACGCGGTCGGACGACGGAGCATGCTCGCCGGCAAGGGTTTGGGGCGCGGCCTCGCCGTAGCGTGGGATCCCACCCACTTGCCCCCACCTGACCACTTCGCGGTCTGTCCGCCTCCATAGGGGGCGGAGTTCGCGCAGGGCGCCGGCAAACGGGGCTCCGCCCCCTAGGGGGCGGACAGGCGACGAAGTCGCCAGGTGGGGGCAAGTGTGTGAGCCGCCGAGTCACTCCGCCGGCGACGTCACCGTCGCCCCGGCCGCGCGCAGCCGGTCAAGTACGCCATTGGCGGGCAGCAGGAACGCCAGGTCCACCACCGCCACCGTCACCCCCGGCCGCTGCAACGCCTCGGTCAAGGCCTGGGCCGACTCCGCGATCTGCTGGTTCAGCAGCCCCGCCCCGCCGGGCGTGCGCAGCAGGCAGCGCTGGGCGGCAGAGGCGGAGTAGCGGGCCCGCACGCTGGGCAGGTCGCCCACGGCCCAGTCCGAACCGATGGTCGTCGGGTGGCTGCCGTCATACTCCAGCTCGGTCAGAGTGTCGGCCAGGCAGGCCAGGTTGGCCGCGTCCGACAGCTTGCCGGCGTTGGCGAGCACCGGCCCAAGCCTGTACTGGCTCATGGCCTTGACCTTGACGCCCTTGGCCTTGGCCATCCGCTCGATGGTGCTGACCGGCTTGGCCTCGGAGATGCCGGCCGCCTGGCGGAAGTCCGACAACAGGATGAAGCCCGCCACCGCCGGCTTCCAGTCCTTGTAGGGCACGGCGGTGCGCTGGGCGCGCTCGCGGGCGCTGACGAAGCGGGCGCGCAGGTCGGCCGGCAGGCGGTCTTCCAGCCGCTTGCCCAGCATCGGCTGGCGCACGCCGCTGCCGCCGGTCAGCACGAACTTGGTGATCTGCAGAGGTCCCACCGAGGCCTCGGGCGGCACCAGCACCAGGCTGGCGGCGTCCAGGGCGCGGTTCAGCCGGGGACTGTCCCACTTCAGCTGGTGCGGCAGGGGCGGGGCCGAGCCGACCACATAGAGCTTGGCGCCGCCCTTCTCGACCAGCCACAGGGCCGGGCCGGGCGGCCTGGCGACCACCAGCAGTTCGGAGACCACGGCGCTGCCGGGATCCTGCGGGAAGAGTTCGATGGGCTGGGGCGGCGGGGTCTGGGCCTGGGCGGCGGGCGCGGCCAAGACTAGCACGGCCAGGGCCGCCAGGGCCGATGAGGTTCGCGTCATCCCGGTCTCCAGCACGTCGGACTCCGCAGAGATGGGTACTCTAATGCCGTGGCGAAAGCACGGCGGGCGGCAGGGCGGCCAGGGTCTCGGCCAGCAGCCGGCCCTCGGTGGAGCGGCTGGAGCCCTTGCGCCAGGCCACCACGATCTCGCGGCTGGAATGGTCGGAGTTCAGCGGCCGGATGGTGACCGGCGCGTTTTCGGCCAGGCCCGCGGCCACGGCCATCGACGGCAGGAACGACACCCCCAGGCCCGAGCCGATCATCTGCACCAGGGTGGGCAGGGAGGTGGCGGCGAAGCTCTCGTCGTCGTCCAGATTGACGTTGCGCGGCGGCTCCAGGCCGCAGGCGGCCAGGGCGTGGTCGCGCAGGCAGTGACCATCCTCCAGAAGGATCATGTCGTCGCCCCTCAGGCTCTCGGGATCGACCCGCTCGAAGGCGGCCATGCGATGGTTGGCGGGGGCGGCGGCCAGCAGTTCGTCATCCTCGACATGGGCCCAGTCCAGGCCGGCCATGTCATAGGGCAGGGCGATCAGGGCGGCGTCCAGGGCGCCGGATTTCAGGGCGGCGATCAGCCGGTGGGTCAGGTCCTCGCGCAGATAGAGCTTCAGCTTGGGGAACTGGTCGCGCAGGGCGGGCAGGGCGCGCGGCAGCAGATAGGGGGCGACGGTGGGAATGACCCCCAGCTTGAACCGCCCGGCCAGGGGCTGGCCCGCCCCGCGCGCCGCCTGCACCAGGTCCTCGGCCTGGGCCAGGATCGCCTCGCCCCGGCGCACGGCCTCCTGGCCGGCGGCGGTGAGGATCACGCCCGACCGGGCCCGATCGACCACCGGCGCGCCCAGGATCTTCTCCAGTTCCTGGATGCCGGCCGACAGGGTGGGCTGGGTGACATGGCAGGCCTCGGCGGCCCGGCTGAACGAGCCGTGCTCGGACAGGAGCTTGAGGTAGCGGAGCTGACGCAGGGTGGGGAGCATGAGGAAGTATATAGGTGGGGTCTATCAATTAGCGAAACGGGAGGGTCTAGGTCTATGACGGCGATGGTTAGAGACCGTCTCCCAGGGGAGGCGGTTGGCAAGAGCGCCGCTCCTGGAGAGCACCGCCACTGCTTTCGGCCTCGACCCCGACACTCGCGACCTGGCGTGAGCCACCGCCCCTTGCACAACATCCCTCCCCACCGTACCTCCGCCTCATGACCAGGGCCAAGATCTGCGGGCTTTCGACCCCCGAGACGCTCGCCGCCGCCGTGAACGGCGGGGCGGCGTTCGTCGGCTTCGTGTTCTTCGCCAAGAGCCCCCGCAATCTCACCCCCGAAGCCGCCGCCCGCCTGGCCGCCGCACTGCGCCAGGGGCCGGTCAAGACCGTGGCCGTCACCGTCGATCCCGACGACGCCCTGATCGACCGGCTGATGGCCACCCTCAAGCCCGACCTGATCCAGGTGCACGGCCGCGAGACCCCGGCCCGGGTCCGGGAGATCGGCGCCCGCTCCGGGGCCGGGATGATCAAGGCCTTCTCGGTCTCGTCGGCCTCCGATGTCGACAAGGCCGCCGCCTTCGACGGCGTCGTCGAGCACCTGATGTTCGACGCCAGGCCCGTGGAGGGCTCGGTCCTGCCCGGTGGCACCGGCGCGCGGTTCGACTGGAGCCTGCTGGAAGGCCGGCGCTTTTCGCGGCCGCATTTCCTGGCCGGGGGCCTGGATCCCTGGAACGTCGCAGAAGCGGTCAAGGCTTCGGCGGCGCCCCTGGTAGACGTTTCCTCTGGCGTGGAGCGAGGTCCCGGCCTAAAGGACCCGGCTCTGATCACGGCGTTCCTGGACGCCGTCAAACGCGTCTGAACCCTGGATGGTCCTTTGAACGTCCCAACGAACGCCCCCGCCAAGCCCAACGATTATTCGGCCTATCCCGACACCAATGGCCGGTTCGGCGAGTTCGGCGGCCGCTATGTCGCCGAGACCCTGATGCCGCTGGTGCTGGAACTGGGCGAGGCCTATGCCGCCGCCAAGGCCGATCCCGCGTTCCAGGCCGAGCTGACCAGCTTCAACACCCACTATGCCGGCCGGCCCAGCCCGCTCTATTTCGCCGAGCGCCTGACCGAGCATTTCGGCGGGGCCAAGATCTATTTCAAGCGCGACGAGCTGAACCACACCGGCTCGCACAAGATCAACAACGCCCTCGGCCAGATCCTGCTGGCCATGCGCATGGGCAAGACCCGGATCATCGCCGAGACCGGGGCCGGCCAGCACGGCGTGGCCACCGCCACCGTCTGCGCCCGCTTCGGCCTGCCGTGCGTGGTCTATATGGGCGCCACCGACGTCGAGCGGCAAAAGCCCAACGTCTTCCGCATGAACCTGCTGGGCGCGGAAGTGCGCCCCGTCACCTCGGGAACCGGCACCCGCAAGGACGCCATGAACGAGGCGATGCGCGACTGGGTGACCAATGTCGAGGACACCTATTACCTGATCGGCACGGCGGCCGGGCCGCACCCCTA
>JACMOF010000176.1 GCA_014378155.1 Caulobacter sp.
CCAGCCAGATGACGGCGATGGACAACGCCACGCGCAATGCGGGCGACATGATCAAGCGCTACACCCTTGAATATAACCGTTCTCGTCAGGCTCAGATCACCAAGGAGCTGATCGAGATCATCTCCGGCGCCGAAGCCGTCTGACCCTGACTTCCAACCATAAAAACGCCCGCACGAGCCCGCACGAAAGACCCTGAACGCCATGGCCAAGATCCCCGCTAAGGCTCCCGCCGCCGCCGAAACCCCGGTGACCGTGGGCGCCCCCGTCGCCGCCACCGTCAAGCCGGCCCGCAAGCCGGCCGCCCCCAAGGCCGCCAAGCCCGTCGCTCCGGCCGCCGCCCCCGCCGTCGCCGGCACCCGTGAGGCGCCCGCCACGATCGGCGCGGCCACCGGCAAGCTGGTGCAGGTCATCGGCGCCGTCGTCGATGTGGAATTCACCGGCGAACTGCCGGCCATCCTCAACGCCCTGGAAACCGTCAACATCGCCTCGGGCCAGCGCCTGGTGTTCGAAGTCGCCCAGCACCTGGGCCAGAACACCGTCCGCGCCATCGCCATGGACGCCACCGAGGGCCTGGTCCGCGGTCAGGCCGTGCGCGACACCGGAGACTCGATCCGCGTCCCGGTCGGCCCCGGCACCCTGGGCCGGATCATGAACGTCATCGGCGAGCCGATCGACGAACAGGGCCCGATCCAGTCGGACATGTTCCGCTCGATCCACCGCGAGGCCCCGTCCTTCGCCGAACAGACCAACACCGCCGAGGTTCTGGTCACCGGCATCAAGGTCATCGACCTGATGTGCCCCTACACCAAGGGCGGCAAGATCGGCTTGTTCGGCGGGGCCGGCGTCGGCAAGACCGTGACCATGCAAGAGTTGATCAACAACATCGCCAAGGCTTACGGCGGTTATTCGGTCCTGGCCGGCGTGGGCGAACGCACCCGCGAAGGCAACGACCTCTATCACGAGATGATCGAGTCCAACGTCAATGTGGACCCAAAGATCAACGGCACCACCGAAGGCAGCCGCTGCGCCCTGGTCTATGGCCAGATGAACGAGCCCCCCGGCGCCCGCGCCCGCGTGGCCCTGACCGGCCTCTCCATCGCCGAATATTTCCGCGATGAAGAAGGCAAGGACGTGCTGCTGTTCGTCGACAACATCTTCCGCTTCACCCAGGCCGGCGCCGAAGTGTCGGCTCTGCTGGGCCGCATCCCCTCGGCCGTGGGCTATCAGCCCACCCTGGCCACCGAGATGGGCAACCTGCAGGAGCGCATCACCTCGACCAACAAGGGTTCGATCACCTCGGTCCAGGCCATCTACGTGCCCGCCGACGACTTGACCGACCCGGCGCCCGCCGCCTCGTTCGCCCACTTGGACGCCACCACCGTTCTGTCGCGCGACATCGCCGCCCAGGCCATCTTCCCCGCCGTCGATCCGCTGGACTCGACCTCGCGGATCATGGACCCGCTGGTCATCGGCGAAGAGCACTACAACGTGGCCCGTTCGGTCCAGGAAGTGCTTCAGCAGTACAAGTCGCTGAAGGACATCATCGCCATCCTGGGCATGGACGAGCTGTCGGAAGAGGACAAGCTGACCGTCGCCCGGGCCCGCAAGATCTCGCGCTTCCTCAGCCAGCCGTTCCACGTGGCCGAGCAGTTCACCAACACCCCCGGCGCCTTCGTGGCGCTGAAGGACACGATCCGCTCGTTCAAGGGCATCGTGGACGGTGAATACGACCACCTGCCGGAAGCGGCCTTCTACATGGTCGGCGCCATCGAAGAAGCGGTCGCCAAGGCTGAAAAGCTGGCCGGCGAAGCCTGATGAAGAGAGCCATCGCGACGCTTTGCGCAACTTTGCTGAGCTCGGGCGTCGCGATGGCCCAAGATCGCTCTCCGACGGAGGCTGCGATTAATGCCCTGTCCAAAGTCTGCCAGCCGGCGCTGGAGGGCGAAATCGCTCCACGCCTTTCAGCGGAACAGGCAGGTTTAAACCGCGATCCGGCCCCACCTCCGGTTGTCGCTTTAAAGTTTCCGATAACGAAACTCGGTAGCGCCTCTTACAGCGCGCCCGTCGCTGGGGGTCGCGTTTCCGTTGTCAGCACTGTCTTGCCGCCGCCCGCTTCACCCTTTTCTTGCCTGATCTCTCTCGATGTGGACGCCCCCGATTTAGTTGAAAGGGTTCGAGAAGGTTGGTTGAAGCCAGGCGGTCGCTATCAGGCGCAACCAGGGGCTGCGGACCCTGAAAACAAGATTGATCAGATCGTCCTGAATGCAGTTGATCCGACCACAGGTGCGATCGATAAAATCATCGCGATCCGATTGAGGCAACCGACCGAGAACGCGATGCGAGCCATGATTTTGACGTACAGGGTCAACGCTGACTCAATGCGAGCCGCAGGCCTAAAATAGAACTGTCTGGAAACCAATGGCCA
>JACMOF010000177.1 GCA_014378155.1 Caulobacter sp.
TAGAACCGCCATAACCGCCGGAACCGCTCGTCGAAGCCCTGGCCCTTGATCTCGTCCCAGGCCGCCTCGAACCGATGGCCCCATTCAGCCAGGGTGTCGGCGTAGTTCTGGCCAAACCGGTCGATCCCGGTCCAGGTCAGGCCCGCGGCGGCGGTTTCCTGTTGCAGGCGCTGCTCGCTGGGCAGCATGCCGCCGGGGAAGACATAGCGCTGGATGAAGTCGGTCTGGACCCGGTAGTGGTCGAACAGTTCGTCGCGAATGGTGATGATCTGCAGGCCGGCCCGGCCGCCGGGGCTCAGCACCTCGCGGATCTTGCCGAAATAGGTCGGCCAATAGGCCTCGCCGACCGCTTCGAACATCTCGATCGAGGCGACGCTGTCAAACTGCCCCTGGACGTCGCGATAGTCGATCAGCCGGATGTCGGCCTTGTCGGCCAGGCCCTGGTCGAATAGGCGCCGCTTGGCGAAGTCGTGCTGGGCCTGGGAGATCGTGACGCCCGTGACCCGGGCGCCCACCTCCTTGGACGCGTATTCGGCGAAGCCGCCCCATCCGCAGCCGATCTCCAACACGTGCTGGCCGGGCCGCAGATCGATCGACCGGGCCAAGGCCGCGTACTTGGCGCGCTGGGCCTGATCGAGCGACTGGCCGGGGGTTTCGTAGAGAGCGGACGAATAGGTCATGCTGGGGTCCAGCCAGCGTGAATAGAAGGCGTTGCCCAGGTCGTAATGGGCATGGATGTTCTTCTTGGAACCCTGCCGGTCGTTGCGATGAAAGAGGTGGTAGAGGCCATTGACCGCCCGCATCAAGGGGTTGCCGCTGACCAGGGCCGTCAGCTTGTCGAAGTTCAGGGAAAAGGCTTCCAGCACGGTCGACAGGTCTGGCGTGTCCCACTCGCCAGCCATGTAGCCCTCGGCGAAACCGATATCGCCAGAGGCCAGGGCCCGGCGGACGAAGCGGTAGTCGTGAACCTGGATCACGGCGTCCGGTCCGGGCGTCTTGCCGACGATCCGCAGTGACTTGCCCGTGGGCAGGATGAAGGTCAGCGTGCCCACCGCCCAGTTCTCGACGGCGATGCGTAGGGCCGAGCGAAAGGCCGCGGGGGCTCGGCGTAGCTCCGGGTCGCGGCCCAGGACCGACCAGGTGGCAGGCAGGATATCGGTCATCGACGGTCCCATCCCTAACTGAGGGAGAAAGTTAAAGCACTCGAAACCGATGTGTAAATGGGGAGAAATCGCAGCCCGACGAGGGCGCTAGTCCCCCTTCAGGCTGCGATAGGCCCCCAGCGCCCGCTCGCGCGCCGCCGCATGCCCCACCACCGGCTTGGCATAGGTACGAGCCGCGGCGGCGCTTAGTTGCGCGGCGGCTTTCCAAGGCTCGTGGAGCAGGGCGTCAGGAAGGTTCGCCAGTTCCGGAACCCACCGCCGGACATAGGTTCCGGCGGGGTCGAACTTCTGGCCCTGGGCGATCGGGTTGAAGATCCGGAAATAGGGCGCGGCGTCGGCCCCGCTGCCGGCCACCCACTGCCAATTGCCGACATTGTTGGCGAGATCCGCATCGACGAGCGTGTCCCAGAACCAGGCCTCGCCCTCGCGCCAGTCGATCAGCAGGTGCTTGATCAGGAAGGAGCCAACGATCATCCGCACCCGATTGTGCATGAAGCCGGTGGCCCACATCTCGCGCATCCCGGCGTCGACGATCGGATAGCCGGTGCGCCCCTGGCTCCAGGCCTCGAAGGCGGCCGGGTCCTTGGCCCACGGGAAGCCGTCGAACTCCGGCCGGAAGTTTGCTGTCGGCAGGGTTGGGTTGTGGAACAGGATCGAGGCGTTGAACTCGCGCCAACCCAACTCCGAGAGGAACTTCTCGACCTCGCCGGCCGGGGCGTCGCCGGCTTCGGCGGCCTGGCGTGCGGCGACCCAGACCTGGCGCGGGCCGATCTCTCCAAAGTGCAGGTGGGGAGAAAGCCGCGAGCCGGCCTCGACGCCGGGGAAGTCGCGCTTCTGGCCATAGCCGTCGACGGACCCGGACAGGAAGTCGTCCAGCCGCTCCAAGGCGCCGGCCTCCCCCGGCGTCCACGGGTCGAAGCCCTTTGACCAGTCAGGTTTCGTGGGGTGCAGTTTCCAGCCGGCGAGGGCGTCGCTCGCGGGCCACGCGTCGGGCGCGGTCATCATCTTCGGCGCCGGTTCGACGTGCACGGGGCCGAGCTGACCCCGCGCGGCGCGCCAGTAAGGGGTAAAGACCTTGTAGGGGAGGCCGGAGCCGTTCTTCACCGTCCACGGCTCGTTGAGCAGGCTGGCGTTGAAGCTCTCACATTCGACGCCGTCGTCCTTCAGTCGCGCCTTGATGGCCGTGTCGCGGTCGATGGCGGCGGGGTCGTACAGGCGGTTCCATAGCACGCAAGTCGCGCCGGTTTCGGCGATGATGTCGGCGAGGATCGTCTCTGCGACGCCCTTGCGCAACACCAGCCGCGAGCCGATCGCCTCGAGCGACGCGGCCAGCGCGGCCAGCGACCTGTCCAGCCACCACAGCGACGCCGCGCCCATCGGGCGGACGCCGGGGGTTTCGTCGAGAATATAGAGCGGGATCACCGCACGCCCGGTTTGGGCCGCCGCGATAAGGCCGGAATTGTCCGTTAGACGCAGGTCCTGGCGCAGCCAGACAAGGATGGGCGTACTTTCGCTGCTGTCGATCGCCACTTGCACCGTCCCGTTTGAAAGGCCACCTGTTGGGCGCCTGAAACGACACCCTTATCCGGAAGTTCCCTCTTGAGTCAGCAACACGCCGTCGCCCCCAACGCCGTCATCGAGATCAAGACCGGCAAGGGCGCCCCTGTCAGGATCGGTAACGCCGAGCGACTGTCGATCATCGCCGGCCCCTGTCAGATGGAAAGCCGCCAGCACGCGCTGGAGACCGCCCATGCCCTGAAGGAGATCGCCGACCGCCTGGGCGTCGGCCTGATCTACAAGACCAGCTACGACAAGGCCAATCGCACCTCGGCCAGCGCGCAGCGCGGCATCGGGTTGCACGAGAGCCTACCGATCTTCCAGGAAATCCGCCAGGTCACCGGCCTGCCGACCCTGACCGATGTCCACGAGATCAGCCACTGCGAGGCCGTCGCCGAGGCCGTTGACGTCATCCAGATCCCGGCCTTCCTGTGCCGCCAGACCGATCTGCTGCTGGCCGCCGCCGCCACCGGCCGCGCGATCAACGTCAAGAAGGGCCAGTTCCTGGCGCCCTGGGACATGAAGAACGTGATCGCCAAGATCACTGGCGCCGGCAATCCCAATGTCATGGCCTGCGAGCGTGGCGCTTCGTTCGGCTACAACACCCTGGTCTCGGACATGCGGTCGTTGCCGATCATGAAGGAAATCGGCTGCCCGGTAGTGTTCGACGCCACCCACAGCGTCCAGCAGCCGGGCGGGCAGGGCACGTCCTCGGGCGGTCAGCGCGAGTTCGTGCCGATCCTGGCCCGCGCCGCCGTCGCCGTCGGCGTCGCCACGGTGTTCATCGAGACCCATCCCGACCCCGACAATGCCCCCTCCGACGGCCCCAACATGGTGCCGATGAGCCGGTTCGAAGCCTTGGTCGCCGACCTGCTGGAGTTCGACGCCTTGGCGAAGCGGGTGCGAGCGGCGTAAGACGCTTCCATGTCCAGACGCGTCATCCTCGTCACCGGCGGCGCCGGGTTCATCGGCTCCAACATTGTCGCCAAGCTGTGCGAAGACCCCGCCTTCGACGTGGTGGTCTGCGACCGGCTGGGCGAGGCGGCCGAGAACAAGTGGCGCAACCTCGCCAAGTCGCCGATCGCCGATTTCGTGGCCCCCGAGGCCCTGTTCGACTGGCTGGCCTTGCGCGGCGAGGACGTCGAGCTGGTGGTCCACATGGGCGCGGTGTCCTCGACCACCGAGCCTGACGCCGACAAGATCATCCATTCGAACTTTACTCTGTCGAGGGATCTCTGGCGGTGGTGCGCCACCCACCAGCGCCGGCTCATCTACGCCTCGTCCGCCGCGACCTATGGCGATGGCCGGCAGGGCTTCGAAGGGCTGGATGACAGCGACAGCCTCAAGGCCCTGCGGCCGCTCAACGCCTATGGTTGGTCCAAGGCGCTGTTCGACCTCTACGCCGTGCGCGAAGCCGAGCGCGGCGCGCGCCCGTCTCAGTGGGTCGGGCTGAAGTTCTTCAACGTCTATGGCCCCAACGAGGACCACAAGGGCGGCATGAAGTCGGTGGTGTGCCAGATCTGGCCCAAGGTCGCGGTCGGCGAAGGCGTCAAGCTCTTCAAGTCGCACAACCCCGACTACGAAGACGGCGGCCAGCTGCGCGACTTCGTCTATGTGCGCGACGTGGCCGACGTGGTCGCCTGGCTGGCCAAGAGCCCGCAGGTCAACGGCGTCTACAACCTGGGTTCTGGCAAGGCCCGCTCGTTCAAGGCCCTGGCCGAGGCCACCTTCCGCGCCGTCGGCCGCGCGCCGGACATCGACTATGTCGACATGCCCGAGGTGCTGCGCGGCAAGTACCAGTACTTCACCGAGGCCAGGATGGATCGCCTGCGGGCCGCCGGCTACAACGCGCCAATGACCGCGCTCGAGGATGGCGTCGAGGACTATGTGGCCGGGTTCTTGAACACGGACGATCCCTACCGCTGAGATCTGCGGCTGGGGCATGCGCATGCGCATGCGCCAATCGTGGAGCGCGCTGACTGACGTCGGGTCACACTTGCCGCCCCCTTCCGCGAGCGTAGGCTAACCGTCGATAAGTGGCCAAGACAGGCGTCGATCCGGGAGTGGAATATGGTCGGCATCGCCGCCTGGGGCGTCTACGCGCCCCGCCTTCGTCTCAGCCGCAAGGCGGTCACGACAGCCAATGCCTGGGTCGCGCCGAATCTTCGCGCCAAAGCCAAGGGCGAACGCGCGATGGCCAACTGGGACGAGGACGCGCTGACCATGGCGGTCGAGGCCGCCCGCGACGCGCTGGGTCCGGGCGACGACCGCTCGGCCATCGACGCGCTCTATTTCGCCTCGACGACAGCGCCGTTCGTCGACCGTCAGAACGCCGGGATCGTCGCCGCCGCCCTGACCTTGGAAAAGTCGATCAGCTCGGCCGACATCACCGGCTCGCAGCGCTGCGGGCTTGCCGCGCTCGGTCAGGCCCTGGCGGCGGTGATGGGCGGGGCGGCCCAACGCGCCCTGGTGGCGACCGGCGAGCATCGTCGAGCCCGCGCCGCTTCACCCCAGGAGTTGGACTTCGGCGACGGCGCGACGGCGTTCGTAGTATCGGCCGAGGCGGGAGCGGCGGAGTTCCTGGGGCGCGGCAGCGTCACCGATGACTTCGTAGATCACTTCCGAGGCGCGGACGCCGAGTTCGACTACGGCTGGGAAGAGCGCTGGATTCGCGACGAAGGCATCGTCAAACTCGTCCCGCCGGCCATTCGCGGCGCGCTGGAGGATGCGGGCTTAATGGCTTCAGACATCACCCATTTCTGCTTCCCCTCGACATTCTCGGGCATGGCCGCCAGCCTGGCCAAGACGGTGGGGATTGCCCCCGAAGCTGTGCGCGACAACCTGGCCCTGACCCTCGGCGAGGCGGGCTGCGCCCATGGCCCGCTGATGCTGGCCCATGCTCTGGAAGAGGCCAAGGCCGGCGACGTGATCTTGGTCGCGCAGTTCGGCCAAGGCGCGGAAGCCCTGGTGTTCCGTGTGACCGACGCCGCGACGAACGCCCGTCCGGCGCGAGGCGTCACAGGCGCCTTACTCGACCGAAGAGTTGAGGAGAACTACCTGAAATTCCTCACCTTCAACGGCCTCATTGAATGGGACAAGGGCATGAGGGCCGAGAAGGACAACAAGACGGCCCTGACCACCCTCTATCGCAACCAGGACATGATCCTGGGCCTGGTCGGCGGCCGCTGCCGCGAGACCGGCGTTGTGCAGTTCCCCCGCACCCGAATCTCGGTGGCGCCCAACAATCCCGCCGTCGACACCCAGGAGCCATACCGCTTCGCCGAGCGCCGCGCCTCGGTGCTGAGCTACTCGGCCGACTTCCTGACCTTCTCAATGAGCCCGCCCAACCACTACGGCATGATCGTGTTCGAGGGCGGCGGGCGGATCATGATGGACATCACCGACGTCGAGCAGGGCGAGGTCGACAGCGGCCTGCCGGTCAAGATGGTGTTCCGCATCAAGGACGTCGATGAGAAGCGCGGCTTTGTTCGCTACTTCTGGAAGGCCGCGCCGGACCGGGCGGCGATGGCGGCTCAGACCGCGATCGCGGCGGAGTAGGTCGGTGTCAGAGCGCGCGCTTAACATCGGTGGCGGAGAAGTCCTCGCCCTTGAACAGCAGCGGCAGGTCGCGAGATTTGGCCAGGGCGTAACTGAAGCAGTCGCCGCAGTTCAGGCCGTAGCGGCCCTGTCGATATTGGCTGAACGCCTGACGGGCCAGCAAGAATTGGTGCTCGTCGAAGGGGATCGTGACGACCTGCAGCCTCGCCAGAAGCAGGTCCAACGCTGCGACATTCTCGAGACCTCGGCGCTTCAAACAGACGATGTGGGCTTGAAGACGCGTCGCGGCGGAGATCAAGGCGCTCTCTGCGCCCGCGATGCGGTCCCTGAAAAGAGACGATTCGGTTTCTTCCCACAAAATCGCCAGGATCGCGGACGTATCGACCACGATCACTTCGGCAGTCCGTCCTCATCATACAGCATGTCTTCAGGCGTGCGCGGGTCCAGTATCGGCAGCGCGCGAACGCGCGCCTGGATCTCCGCAACAGCCGCCAACATCTCCTCGCGGCTCAGCCGAGGTGGCAGCGGTTTGGTGCGTTCAAGTTCGGCGCGCAGGGCGTGGGTCACCACACCGTCCAGACTCATGCCTGTCCGTTTGGCCAGCTCTTCGGCCAGCTCAAGAGTCTTATCCTGGATCGCAAACACCATGGGATTGAAAATACACCCAATCCTGGCGAACGAGAAGTCTCGCTAACATTCAAGGAGCACCACATGGCCAAGGGCATTCGCGACAAGGTCGCCATCCTGGGGATGGGCTGCAGCAAGTTCGGCGAGCGCTGGGACGCCGGCCCCGACGACCTGATGGTCGAGGCCTATGTCGAGGCCATGGCCGACGCGGGCATCGAGCCCAGCCAGCTGGACGCGGCCTGGTTCTCGACCCATGTCGACGAGTTGGGCACGGGCAAGGGCGGCACGCCGCTGTCGATCGCCCTGCGCCTGCCCAATATCGCCGTGACCCGGGTGGAGAACTTCTGCGCCTCGGGCTCGGAGGCCTTTCGCGGCGCGGTCTATGCCGTGGCGGCGGGCGCGGCCGACATCGCCATCGCCGTGGGCGTCGAGAAGCTGAAGGACACCGGCTATGGCGGCCTGCCGGTCGGCAGTCCCGGCACGCTGTCGCCGCAGATCATCCCCAACGGCTCGGCCCCCGGCAACTTCGCCCAGCTGGCCAGCGCTTACCGCGCCAAGCACGGGGTGTCGCGCGAAGACCTCAAGCGGGCCATCGCCCATGTCTCGGTCAAGAGCCACGCCAACGGCGTCAAGAATCCGAAGGCTCACCTGCGCAAGGCCGTCACCGAAGATCAGGTGCTCAACGCCCCGATGATCGCCGAGCCCCTGGGCCTGTTCGACTGCTGCGGCGTGTCGGACGGCGCGGCCGCCGCCATCGTCACCACGCCGGAGATCGCCCGCGCGATGGGCAAGCGCAACCTGACCATGGTGAAGGCCCTGCAACTGTCGGTCTCCAACGGCTATGAGAGCCAGTACAATGGCTGGGACGGTAGCTACTTCCACACAGCTCGTATCGCCGCCGGCAAGGCCTACCGCGAGGCCGGCGTCGAGCGGCCGCGCGAGCAGATCTCGATGATGGAGGTGCACGACTGCTTCTCGATCACCGAGCTGGTGACGATGGAAGACCTGTTCATCTCGCCGGAGGGCCAGGGCTGGCGCGACGTGCTGGACGGCTTCTATGACGCCGACGGCGGCCTGCCGTGCCAGATCGACGGGGGCCTCAAGTGTTTTGGCCACCCCATCGGGGCCTCGGGTCTGCGTATGCTCTACGAGATGTATCTGCAGCTTCAGGGCAGGGCCGGCGAGCGACAGTTGAAGGACCCGGTGCTGGGCATGACCCACAATCTGGGCGGCGCGCCGGCCAGCAATGTCTGTTCGGTGGCGATCATTGGGCAGGAGGGCGCCTAGGCCTTTCGACCGCTCGCGCGGCCCCCGGACTTCGTGGTATCGCAAGGCCCATGGGCGAGCGCTTCAAGGGTTTCAAACGCTGGATCTTCGTGGGGAGCGTGCTGTTCCTGGCCGTGTTCCTGTCGGCGGCCTTCTATTGGCGCTACGACATCCTGCGCACCACGCTCGATCCCAAGGTGCCGTTCCAGACCTATGAGCCGCCGCCGGCTCCCGACTACGCCAAGCCCGCCGCCTGGGTTTTGCGTTCCCAGGCCGCCACGGCGGGTCCGGCCGACGTGTTCTTCGTGCACCCCACCACCTATGACGGCGGCCGCGACTGGAACGCGCCCTACGACCAGCCCAAGGCCGCCCGTTACCTAAACCGCGTGATGCTGCCCAACTACGCCGCGCCGTTCGCGCGGGTCGGGCGAATCTTCGCGCCGCACTATCGCCAGGCCAGCCTCTACACTTTCCTGACTCTGCGCGACGACGCCCGCGACGCCCGGCGCTTCGCCTATGACGA
>JACMOF010000178.1 GCA_014378155.1 Caulobacter sp.
AGGGGTAGAACCCGTCGATGATGGTTTGCGGGGTGGGTTTGACGCCATTGATGGAAGCGGCCTTCAGTTGCCGCTTGTGCTCGTCAAGGAACGAATAGCCCCCCCCCAGCGTGCCGGGGATCTTTTCGATCAGGCCGACGATATCCTCGTCGTTCTCGCCGGCGTCGACCCAGCCGCCGTCCGACAGCAGGCGACTTGTCGTCGGTGGCGACCACGATGCCGTCCAGGCCGATCTTCAGTTCGACGATGCCTTTCACCCCGGCCGCCTGACAGACGGCGAACTCGGCTTTGGTCATCGGGCGCGAGGCGCTGGCGATGTCAGGGAATTTGTCGCCGGTCCCGGCGCAAAAGCGCTAGAAGCCGCCGCCGGCGCCCAGGCTCTCGATGCGCGGCGGCTTCTTGCCGGTCTTCTTGTGGAAGGCTTCTGCCACGGTGATGGAGAGCGGATAGACGGTCGAGGATCCCACCGCCCAAACCGTGTCCCGGACGGCCTAGGCGGTCGAGGCGCCGATCAGAAGGGCTGCGGCGGCGGCGACGCCTAGCAAGATTTTCATCGGGATGTTCCTGATCAGTCTTGGGGGTTGGCGGTCAGCTAAACGACTTCACCGTCTTCCTTGGTGAAGCTGTCGGGCTTGCGATCGAGCAGATCGAAGACGACTTCGGACGGCCGACACAGCTTCACGCCCTTGGACGTGACCACCAGCGGGCGATTAACGAGAACTGGCGTTGTGACCATGGCGTCGAGGATCGCATCCTCGCTGACGCCGTCCCCCAGCAGGCCAAGTTCGGCGGCTGGCGTGCCCTTTTCGCGCATCAACTGGCGGAAGGTCAGGCCGGCTTCGCCGGCCAGTTCGCGCAGTTGATCGTGGGTCCAGCCGGCTTGCAGATATTCTACGATCTTGGGCTCGTAGCCGGCGGAGCGGACCATCTCGACGACGTTGCGAGACGTACCACAAGCGGGATTGTGAAAGATCACCACAGGAAAGTCAGCGTCGCTCATGGGTCACCGGTGCGAAGAGGAAGAAAGGGGTTTACGGCCTAGCGAGAGCTTGCGAACTGCGGCGCCGCGCTCGTACCAAGGCTTGCTGGCGTTCACGATCGCGACGATTGACAGCATAACCGGGACCTCGATCAGCACCCCGACCACAGTGGCTAGCGCAGCCCCGGACTGGAAACCAAAGATCGAGATCGCGGCGGCTACGGCCAGCTCGAAGAAGTTGCTGGCGCCGATCAGGGCCGACGGGCCCGCGACGCAGTGGGCTTCGCCAGTCAGGCGGTTGAGAATGTAGGCCAGGCCAGAGTTGAAATAGACCTGGATCAGGATCGGCACGGCAAGGATGGCGATGATTAGTGGCTGCTTGAGGATCTGGTCGCCCTGGAAGCCAAACAGCAGGACCAGCGTCGCCAGCAAGGCGATCATCGACAGCGGCTGCAGATTGGACATCAAGGCGTCCAGCGCGGCCTGACCGCCGGACGACAGCAGCGCCTTCCGGATCAATTGAGCGGCGATCACCGGCACGAGGATGTAGAGCCCGACCGACAGGGTCAGGGTCGACCACGGCACGGTGATGGCTGACAGGCCCAGGAGCAGGCCGACGATGGGCGCGAAGGCCACGACCATGATGGTGTCATTGAGCGCCACCTGGCTGAGCGTGAAGTGGGGCTCGCCGTCGGTCAGATTGCTCCAGACGAACA
Source organism: Caulobacter sp. (assembly GCA_014378155.1). Taxonomy (GTDB): domain Bacteria; phylum Pseudomonadota; class Alphaproteobacteria; order Caulobacterales; family Caulobacteraceae; genus Caulobacter. The sequence goes on from JACMOF010000178.1 coordinate 1,696, forward strand.
CCATGGCCGTGCAAGGAGCCGCCGCCAGCAGGATCAGGCCGGCCATATAGCTGTTGATCTGGTCGGCCGGGAGGTAGGGGCGGAAGACATGGGCGATGAACACCCAGCCCAGCGCCGCCATGCCGAACGGCTTGACCACCCAGTTGATAAACAGGGTCACGCCGATCCCGCGCCAGTGGTTCTTGACCTCGCCCAAGGCGGCGAAATCGACCTTGATCAGCATGGGGATGATCATCAGCCAGATCAGGCCGGCCATCGGCAGGTTGACCTGGGCGACCTCAAGCGCGGCGATCCCGTGGAAGACCGGCGCGAAGAAGTGGCCAAGGGCGACGCCCACGATGATGCACAGCCCCACCCAAACGGTGAGGTAGCGTTCGAAAATAGACATGAAGCAGCCTTGGTCGGAGGAAGAGCGTTAGGCGGCAGGCTCGTCGGGCGCCCTGGACTTGCCGATTTCGTCGAGCCGCTTTTGCAGCGACATCTTGTCGATCGACGCCATCGGCAGCGCGCAGAACAGGGTGATGCGGCTGTTGAGTTGGCGATAGGCTTCAGCAAAGGCCAAGGCGATCTCAGCCTCGGTTCCGACGGCCGCTGACGGATCAGGAATGCCCCAGTGGGCGCTCATCGGCTGGCCGGGCCAAATCGGGCAAACCTCCCCGGCGGCGTTGTCGCAAACGGTGAACACGAAATCGAGATCCGGCGCGTCGGGGTTGCCCGCCTTGGCGAACTCATCCCAGGCCTTGGAGCGCAGGGTGTCGGTTTTGTAGTTGAGGTGCTTGAGCAGGTTGATGGCGTAGGGATTGATCGTGCCGCTGGGCATCGATCCGGCCGAATAGGCCTTGAAACGTCCAGCTCCGACCCGGTTCATGATCGACTCGGCCAGAACCGATCGCGCCGAATTGTGGGTGCAGAGAAACAGGACGTGCTTCACGTCAGCTTGGGTGGCGGTCATGCTGTCTCCAATTCGACAAGGCAGGTCCCATCGCACTCGGCGGCCCGGGCGACGATTTCGTTCAGGGGCGCGCAAATCTCGGGATTGCCGCCGCAGCAGTCTTCCATCAGGAAGCCCAGCAGGCCGGTCATCGCGCCGTAGGCGGCCGAATAGATGATCGAGCGGCCATCGCGGCGAGACACGATCAGTCCGGCATGGCTCAGAACATTGAGGTTGGCCGACAGGGAGTTGGGGATCATCGAAAGCTGGCGCGCGATCTCGCCGGCCGAAACGCCCAGGTCACCAGCCTTGACGAGCAGACGGAAGATCGCCAACCGGCCTTCGTGGCCGAGTGCGGAGAGACTTGCGACGGCGACTTTAGATTCCATATTTCTAATTTAATGGAAACGTGTGACGAAGCCAAGACAGTTCGAGGAATTTGGAAATCATGACCGACCTGCCCGCGCTCCAGTCGCAATTTCTCACCGCGCCAACGCAGGGCCAGCTTGAGCCAAAGGCGCCCGCGGCTCATGCGCCTCGGATCCTGCTGCTCTATGGGTCACTCCGCGAACGCTCGTTCAGCCGGCTGCTGGTCGAGGAGGCGGCGCGCATTCTGCAACTGCTGGGGTGCGAGACCAGGATCTTCGATCCGCGCGACCTGCCGCTCCCCGACGCGACGGGTCCGGACCATCCCAAGGTCCAGGAGCTTCGGGCGCTGTCGCTATGGTCCGAGGGCCAGGTCTGGTGCAGCCCGGAACGCCACGGCGCCATCAGCGGGATCATGAAAGCCCAGATCGATTGGATCCCGCTGGAGATCGGCAGCGTGAGGCCGACCCAGGGCCGCACCCTGGCCGTCATGCAAGTCAGCGGGGGCTCACAGTCGTTCAACGCGGTCAACACCCTGCGCCTGCTGGGTCGCTGGATGCGGATGATCACCATCCCCAACCAGTCGTCGGTCGCGATGGCCTACAAGGAATTCGACGATAACGACCGCATGAAGCCTTCCGCCTATTACGATCGCGTCGTCGACGTGATGGAGGAGCTGGTGAAATTCACGCTGCTGACCCGAGACCGTGCCGACTACCTGGTTGATCGCTACAGCGAACGCAAAGCCAGCAGCCGGATCAGCCTAGAAACGACGCCCCGTCATTCCCATTCAATCATCAACGGTTCAGCCAAGCGCCTATTTTGACCCACTTTTCCTACTGTACGTTTCGCTAAACGCCGTCACCGATTACGTCATTTTGGATCGCGCTAAACCATTGTTTTTAATTAGCCTTTTTGACATCAAATTCGCGTTATAGTCGCCCAAATTTGCTGACTTTCGCATCTTTTTTCGGACGCCCATTACGACGGCTTCAATCGATAATTGGCGCTCTTCCACATGATGGCCGGCGAACCGGGGTAAAGCCAGACTCAAGCAGCGAACAGTTCCTGTTCCGTTCTAGCTCTGCTAGGGTCGGAGTCGTCATGACCAAGTTCCCGCGCAAGATCATCCATATCGACATGGACGCGTTCTATGCGTCGGTGGAACAGCGCGACGATCCCAGCCTGAAGGGCCGCCCGCTTGCCGTTGGCCATGGAGCGCGACGCGGAGTGGTGGCGGCCGCTAGCTACGAGGCGCGCCAATTTGGGGTGCGTTCGGCCATGCCCTCGACCACGGCGCTGCGCCAGTGTCCGCAGCTGGTGTTCGTGCCGCCCAGGTTCGAGGTCTACAAGGCCGTGTCGCGCCAGATCCACGAGATCTTCGCCGATTATGCCGACCTGATCGAACCGCTATCGCTGGACGAAGCCTATCTGGACGTCACCGCCAATCGCGCGGGCCTGGCCACCGCCACAGACACGGCAAAGGAAATCCGCGCCCGCATCCTGGAGGCCACGGGCCTGACGGCCTCGGCGGGGATTTCTTACAACAAATTCCTGGCCAAGCTGGCCTCCGACCAGCGAAAACCCAACGGCCAGTTCGTGGTCGCGCCGGGCAAGGGCGAAGCCTTTGTCCAGACCCTGCCGATCGGCCGCTTTTACGGCGTCGGCGCGGTGACCGAGGCCAAGATGAAGCGTCTGGGTATCCACACCGGCGAGGACCTGCACCGCCAGTCGCTGACCTTCCTGCAGCAGCATTTCGGTAAGTCTGGGCCTTGGTACCACGCCATAGCGCGCGGCGAGGACCATCGCCCGGTCAATGGCGAGCGAGTGCGCAAGTCATCGGGCTCGGAGACCACCTTCGAGACCGACCTGACCGACCCGGCCGCCATCGAGGCGGAGGTCCTGGCCTTGGCCGACAAGGTCTGGGGCTGGTGCGAGACCGCCCAGGCGTTTGGCCGCACGGTGACGGTGAAGATCAAGTTCGCCGATTTCCAGCAGGCGACCCCCAGCCGCTCGGCCCCCGGCCCGGTGTCGCACCGCGAGCACCTGCGCCGCCTGGGCCGCGACCTGATCGGCTCGGTCCTGCCCTCGCCCAAGGGCGTCCGCCTGGTCGGGGTGACGGTGTCCAATTTCCAAGCCGCGCCGGCCGAGCGCCTGCCCCAACCGGCGCTGATCGGCTAGCGCGCCGTTCCGCCCTGCTCTAGGTTCTCTTCATGCCCCCTCGCCTTCGCCCCACCGCCCGCCTGCTGACCCCCGCCGGTTGGGCCAGCCTGCTCGCCGTGGCGCTGATCGTCGGCGCGGCCGCCTGGGCGCTGGTGGTCGTCCTGCCCGGCGCCTAGCGCGACCAGAAAACATGGACCTCGTCGTGGGCGACCGGCCAGGGCCGGGCCGGCCAGAAGCGCCGCCGCCAGACGGCGTCGGGTCAGGGTCATGACAGCATCGCCGATGAGGGGGTTGGAAGGTGACGGCGCGCGCGCGTGGCGCCCGCCGAGGAGCCGACCAGCAGGTCGGCGGCCCGGGGCAAGCGCCGGCGACGCAGCCAGGCGGCGGCGAAGCCTTCGGGGCCATGGGCGGCCAGGACCTCGCCGATCGCGGCTTGGTCGGCCTTGGAGGAGGCTGCGCAAAAGGCCAGGGCCACGGGCCCCAAACCCAGGTCGAACAGGCGGTCGCCGACCCGCGATTGCAGGTAGTAGTCGCGGGTCGGCGTGGCCCGGGCGAGGATCTCGATCTGCCGATCGTTCAATCCGAGCCGGGCATAGGCCGCCGCCCCTTGCGGCTCCAGGGCGCGCGGGTTGGGCAGGAAGATCCGGGTCGGGCAGCTCTCGACGATCGAGGCGGCGATCGGACTTTCGACGACATCGGCCAGCGACTGGGTGGCGAAGATCACCGATGCGTTCTTCTTGCGCAGGGTCTTTAGCCACTCGCGCAGCTGGGCGCCGAAGGCCGGGTCGTCGAGCGCCAGCCAGCCTTCATCGATCAGAATCAGGGTCGGCCGACCGTCCAGCCGCCGTCCGATGCGGTGAAAGAGATAGGCCAGGACCGCCGGGGCAGCCGCGCCGCGCGCCAGGCCTTCGGTCTCGAAGACCTGGACGCTGGCTTTCCCGAACGCCTCGCCCGCGCCGTCAAGCAACCGGCCAAACGGTCTGCCCAGGATGAACGGCCCGAAAGCGGCCTTGAGCGCCTTATTGGACAACAGGGCCACCAGGCCTGTCAGGGTGCGCTCGGTGACCGGCGCGCTGGCCAGGCTCGCCAGCGCCGCCCAGAGGTGGTCGCGCACGGCCGGGGTGATGGCCACGCCCTCCCGCGCCAAAACCGCAGCGAGCCAGCCGGCCGCCCAACCCCGCTCGTCGGGCTCGTCGATGCGCGCCAGGGGCTGCAGGGTCAGGGCCGGCCCGCCGTCGCCGGAGAGGTCGTGGAACTCCCCGCCCATGCCCAGCACGGCCGCCCGGCTGGAGGCGCCGAAGTCGAAGGCGAAGACCTGGGCTTGCGGGTAGCGCCGAAACTGCAGGGCCAGCAGCGCCAGCAGCACGCTCTTGCCGGCTCCGGTCGGCCCGACGATCAGGGTGTGGCCGACGTCGCCGACATGCAGGCTCAACCGAAACGGGGTCGAGCCGGCCGTCTTGGCGATCAGTAGAGGCGGCCCATCCAGATGGGCGTTGCGCGCAGGCCCGGCCCAGACCGCCGACATCGGGGCGATGTGGGCAAGGTTCAGGGTCGAGAGCGGCGGCTGGCGGACATTGGCATAGGCATGACCCGGGATGGTACCCAGCCAGGCCTCCACGGCGTTGACGCTCTCACGGATGACGGTGAAGTCGCGGCCCTGGATGACCTTCTCGGCAAGGGCCAGCTTGGTGGCGGCTAATCCTGCGTCCTCCTCCCAGACCACCAGGCTGGCGGTGACATAGGCATAGGCCACCGCGTCGCCGCCAAGGTCCTGCAGGGCCAGATCGGCGTCGGCGGCCTTGTTGGCCGCGTCGTTATCGACGAGCGGCGACGGCTCCTGGCTCAGCGCCTCGCGCAGCAGGGCCAGCACCGACTTGCGCTTGGCGAACCACTGACGCCGGATCTTGCCCAGCAGGCTGGCCGCATCGGTCATGTCCAGGCAGATCGCCCGGGTGGTCCAGCGATAGGTCATGCCCAGGCGATTGAGCTCGTCGAGCAGGCCGGGGACCGTCGCGGACAGGAAGCCGGTCAGGGTCAGGAAGTAGCGGCTTTCGAAGTGATCGCCGTTCTGGACGAAGGCGGCCTTGCGCTCCTCGTCGACCAGGGCCGAGACCGGATCGGGAAAGGCGCTGACCGGATAGGCCTGGGCTTGATCACGCCGCGCCTCGACAAACAGCGCCCAACCCGAGCCCAGGCGACGCAAGGCGCCGTTGAGCCGGGCGGCGACGGCGGCGACCTCCCCGTCGGTGGCCGAGTCCAGGTCCGGCCCCCGAAACTCGGCGGTGCGCTGGAAGGACCCGTCCTTGTTCAGCACCACGCCGGGCGCCACCAGCGCCGCCCAGGGCAGATAGTCGGCCAAGTGCGCGGGGCGGCGGCGGTATTCGCGGAGATCGAGCACGGCTCAGACCTCCAGATAGGCGGGGAGCCGGACATGCCGCCGGCCGACATCGAAGATTTGCGGATCGCATCGGGCGGCCCAGACGGCCAGGCCATGACCCACCAGCTAGACGGCAAGACCGACGAACCACAGCCGCAGTCCCACCCCCAGGGCGGCGGCCAGGGCGCCGTTGACCAAGGCGATCGCGCGCGGGGCCCCGGCCAGCAGCATCGGTTCGGTCAGGGCCCGATGGACGGGCGCGGTGAACCCGTGTCCGCGATCGCCGGCCATCAGAGCAGCGCTCCGCCGCCGAACGAAAAGAACGACAGGAAGAAGCTGGACGCGGCAAACGCGATGCTGAGCCCAAAGACGATCTGGATCAGCTTGCGCGAGCCGCCGGAGGTCTCGCCGAAGGCCAGGGTCAGGCCGGTGACGATGATGATGATCACTGCGATGATCTTGGCGACGGGTCCCTCGATCGACTCGAGGATGCGCTGCAGCGGCTCTTCCCAGGGCATGGACGAGCCGGCGGCCTGGGCGCTGCCGGCCACGAGGAGCGAGGCCAGCATCAAGCCGCTGAGCAGCGGGCGCGGGTGAGGGTTTGCGTGCGGCGAAGCCGCCGCGCGATGTCGGTGGAACAATGGAAAACTCCGGGGTTTTAGGGGCGGGATCTCAGGCAGGGCTGAGCTGGTAGGCGCCGTCGGACGCCAGGCCGTCCAGACGCGCGAGGTCCGCCAGGCGACGCTGTCGCCCTCGCCCGGAAAGGACCGCGATCAGGTCGATGGTTTCGGCGATCAGGGCGCGTGGCACGGTGACCACGGCTTCCTGGATCAACTGCTCCAGCCGCAGGAGCGCGCCCAGCGGCGAGCCGGCGTGAAGCGTGCCAACCCCGCCGGGGTGGCCTGTCCCCCAGGCCTTGATGAGGTCCAGGGCCTCGGCCCCGCGCACCTCACCGATGATAATGCGATCGGGCCGCAAGCGCAGGGACGAACGCACCAGGTCCGACAGGCTCGCCACCCCGTCGCGCGTGCGCAGGGCCACCTGATTCGGGGCCGCGCATTGAAACTCGCGCAGGTCCTCGGCGAGGATCACCCGGTCGCCGGTCTTGGCCACCTCGGCCAGCAGGGCGTTGACCGGGGTGGTCTTGCCGCTGGAGGTCGGGCCCGCGACCAGAATGTTGGCCCGATCAGCGACGGCGGCGGCCAGCACCCGCCCTTCCCGCTCGGTCATCACGCCGGCGCGGACATAGTCGCCGAGCGAGAACACCAGGCTGGCGGGCTTGCGGATGGAGAAGGTCGGGGCGGCCACCAGGGGCGGCAACAGGCCCTCGAAGCGCTAACCCGTGCCGGGGAGCTCAGCCGAGAGCCGCGGCCGATCCGCATGGATCTCGGCGGCCACGTGATGGGCCACCAGCCGCAAGATTCGCTCGGCGGCTGCCGCACCAATGGTCAACCCGGCGTCGGCCAGGCCCACATCGCAGCGGGCGAGCCCGACGCGGCCGGCGGGGGTGGGGGGGGTGTGGCCCCCCCGCTCGGGTCCCGGCCGGGCCGACGCGGGCCTCACGTGCGGGCCGCCCGACGCCGAGCGGATCCTGCGCCTGGTGGCCCATCACGTGGCCGGCGAGATCCATGCCGGGCAGCCGCGTCTGTCGGCCGAGCTGCCCGGATCGGGCGAGCGCTTCGAGGGCTTGATGCCGCCGCTGGTGGCCGCCCCGACCTTCTCCATCCGCAAGCCCGCCAGCCTGGTCTTCACCCTGGACGACTATGTGGAAGCCGGCGTGATGAGCGCGCCGCAAGCC
>JACMOF010000179.1 GCA_014378155.1 Caulobacter sp.
ACGGCAATGACGTCAACGCCAAGAGCGTCGATCCGGTGGTGCTGCGCTCGCGCGTCGGCATGGTGTTCCAGAAGCCCAACCCCTTCCCCAAGACGATCTTCGAGAACGTCGCCTACGGTCCCAAGATCCACGGCCTGGCCACCAGCAAGGCCGAGTTGGAAGCCATCGTCGAAGCCAGCCTCAAGAAGGCCGGCTTGTGGAACGAGGTCTCCGATCGCCTGCACCAGGCCGGCACCGGCCTGTCGGGCGGGCAACAGCAGCGCCTGGTCATCGCCCGGGCCATCGCCGTGTCGCCGGAAGTGATCCTGATGGACGAGCCCTGCTCGGCCCTCGACCCGATCGCCACCGCCCGCATCGAGGAACTGATCGACGACCTGCGCAACCAGTTCTGCATCGTCATCGTCACCCACTCGATGGCCCAGGCCGCCCGCGTGTCGCAGAAGACGGCCTTCTTCCACCTGGGCAAACTGGTCGAGAGCGGTCCGACCGAGGAGATGTTCACCAATCCTCGCGACACCCGCACCCAGGACTACATCACCGGCCGCTTCGGCTAACCGGTAGGACCATCACGCCATGACCGAACATACCGTCAAATCCTACGGCGACGAGCTCAACCACCTGACCGCCGAGGTCACCCGCATGGGCGGCCTGGCCGAGGCCCAGGTGGCCGACGCCATCGACTGCATCGCCCGCCGCGACGCCCCCCTGGCCCAGCAGGTCGTGGCCCGCGACGAGCGGCTCGACACCTTGCAGGTCGAGATCGAGCGCAAGGCCTTCAAGCTGATCGCCCTGCGCCAGCCGATGGCGGTCGATCTGCGCCACGCCGTCGCCGCCCTGAAGATCTCGATGAGCCTGGAACGCTGCGGCGACATGGCCAAGAACATCGGCAAGCGCGCCCTGATCCTCACCGAAGCCGACCCGATGACCGCCCTGACCCGCTCGATCGAGCGCATGGGCCACCTGGTCCAGGGCCGGCTGAAGGACGTGCTGGACGCCTACACCTCGTCGGACCTGCCGCGCGCCATCGGCGTCTGGGGCCGCGACGAAGAGGTCGACGAGCACTACAACGCCATCTTCCGCGAACTGCTGACCTACATGATGGGCGATCCCCGGACGATCAATCCGTGCGCTCACCTGCTGTTCGTCGCCAAGAACCTCGAGCGCATCGGCGACCACGCCACCAACATCGCCGAGATCATCCATTTCGAGCTGACCGGCGAGGAGATCATCTCCCAGCGGCCCAAGCTCGAGCTGTCGAAGTAAGTCGAGGTAGGCCCAGTGACTCCGTACGTTCTGGTGGTCGAAGACGAAGACGCCCTGGCCACCCTGCTGCACTACAATCTCGACAAGGAAGGCTATCTCGTCGGCGTGGCCTGCGACGGCGAGGAGGCCCTGACCATGGCCTCCGAGCGCGCCCCCGACCTGGTGATCCTCGACTGGATGCTGCCCAAGGTCTCGGGCATCGAGGTCTGCCGCCGCCTGCGCGGCCGCAGCGAAACCCGCAACGTGCCGATCATCATGCTGACGGCGCGCGGCGAGGAGAGCGACCGCATTCGCGGCCTCGACACCGGGGCCGACGACTATGTGGTCAAGCCGTTCTCGATGATCGAACTGACCGCCCGGGTCCGCGCCGTGCTGCGCCGCATCCGCCCGGGCCTGGCCGACGACCGCATCACGGTCGGCGACATCATCATCGACCGCGTCGCCCACCGGGTGAAGCGCCAGGGCAAGGAAATCCACCTGGGCCCCACCGAGTTCCGCCTGCTCGACTATCTGATGCAGCACCCCGGCCGGGTGTTCAGCCGCGAACAGCTGCTGGACGCCGTCTGGGGCTCGGACGTCTATGTCGAGGCCCGGACCGTGGACGTCCACATCGGCCGCCTGCGCAAGGCGCTGAACGGCGACGTGGACGGGGACCCGATCCGGACCGTGCGCTCGGC
>JACMOF010000180.1 GCA_014378155.1 Caulobacter sp.
GAAGCCGCCGAGGATCACCGAGATGAAGGACCGGTTCATGGCCTTGCACATGATGTAGGACAGGATCGCCCCCGAGCTGCCCACCAGGGCGCCGGTGATGATCAGGGTGGTGTTTTCCAGGGTGAAGCCCAGGGCCGCCGCCGCCCAGCCGGAATAGCTGTTGAGCATCGACACTACGACGGGCATGTCGGCCCCGCCGATCGGGATGATCAGGGTGATCCCGAGGATCAGGGCCAGGGCGAAGATCGCCCAGAACGCCCAGATCGCCGCGCCGCCGCTGATCACCAGCACCACCACCAGGGCGACGATGCCCACGGCCAGGGCGATGTTCAGCAGGTGGCGACCCGGCAGCATGATCGGCGCGCCGCCCATATTGCCGTTCAGCTTGGCGAAGGCGATGACCGAGCCGGTGAAGGTGATGGCGCCGATCGCCAAGCCCAGCGACAGCTCGATCAGGCTGTTGAGGTGCACGTGGCCGTCCTCGCCGACGATGCCGTAGGCGGCCGGGGTGTAGATCGCCGCGACGGCCACCAGGCAGGCGGCCATGCCGACCAGGCTGTGGAAGGCCGCCACCAACTGCGGCATCGAGGTCATGGCCACCTTGCGGGCGATTACCGCCCCCACCGTGCCGCCTACCGCGACGCCGCCAAGGATCAGGGCGATGGTGATCGGGTCCAGCGCCTTCTGGCTCCACAGCGTGGCCAGGGTGGTCAGCACGGCGATGGCCATGCCGATCATGCCGTTGCGGTTGCCCGCCTGGCTGGTCACCGGGCTGGACAGCCCGCGCAGGGCCAGGATGAACAGCACCCCGGACACGATGTAGAGGATGGCGGCGAGATTGGCGTTCATGTCAGGTCTTGGCCCCCAAGAGCGGCGAAGAGGAAAGCGGCGGCGCGGCGTTGACGCCGAACCGTGGCGGATGGCCTGAAGGCAGGCCGGAGAGGTCGTAGCGGGGCGGCTCGTAGTGGTTCGCCGCCGTGTAGGGCGCGGCGAAGCGGGGTTGGCCGCCCTCGCCGGTCAGTTCGTCGTCGCGCACGAAGAAGGCGTTGGCGCCCGACAGATTGCAGCCGACCAGGGCGTAGCCCTTGGCGCGGCCCAGGGCTTCCAGGCTGGTCAGGCTGGCGCTGTGGTCATTGCCGCCGTCCCAGGTGCGGTCGGCCCTGTACTCGGCGACATAGGCAACGGGCGGCGGATAGGCGGCGTTGTATTCGATAATCACGACGCGGGGCCGCACGGCGGTGATCGCGTCCCAGATCCAGTAGTCGTTGCCGTCGATGTCGATCGACAGCAGGTCGACGGAGGCGGGCTTGGCGGCGGTCCCGCTAGCCCAAGGGCCCAGCAGGGCGTCGATGTTCTCGGACGTGACGAAGGCCTTCTGGACAGTCAACCGCCCCTGCCCCACGGCCACGGCGTGGTGGCCCTTGGCGGCGGCGACATACCTGTCCGAACCGTCCAGCCACAGACCGCTCCAGCCGGCCATCAGCAGCAGAGCGGTGTTGCACTCGACCCCGGCCTGGACGCCGAACTCGATGAACCGCCGGTCGCCCTCGCCGAGGCGGTTGAAGATCTCCAGGACGATGCCGTCCTCGTCGTTCTGGCTATAGGTCTTGCGGCCATGGGCGATCAGCCGCCCGGGCTCTTGGGCGCGCGCACTGGCCCGCAGATCGTCCCACCACCGCTCCAGCGCGATGCGGTTGGCGACCTGGGCCTGTTTGACGATGCGCTTGCCGCCGAACATC
>JACMOF010000181.1 GCA_014378155.1 Caulobacter sp.
GACGAGACGGCGGGCTAGAGCATTTCCCGACCTGACTGCGTCAGGCCGTGAGCTCTAATCTTCTGTTTTGACGCATTTTTCTTCACGCGAACCGGAACCAATTCGCTCGAAAAATGCTCTAGCGGCTCACGCACTTGCCCCCCACCTGACCGCTTTCGCGGTCTGTCCGCCCCCGTAGGGGGCGGAGCACCGTATGGTTCGAGCTCTTCCCCCTTTGGGGGAAGACGATCGCGAAGCGATCCGTAGGGGGCAAGTAACGCCCCCTACACGCCGCCCATTACGGCATCAAGACCGTGTCCACCACGTGGATCACGCCGTTCGACTGCATCACGTCGGGAACCGTGATCATCGCCGAGCCGCCCTTGGCGTCGGTGACCTTCCAGCCCCTGCCGGCCTTGCTGACCGTGAGCTTTTCGCCCTGAACGGTGGTCAGCATCGCCTTGCCGCCGTGCGCCTTGGCATTGGCCTTCAGGTTGGCGGCGGTCATGCGACCGGCGACGACGTGATAGGTCAGGATCTTGGTCAGCGTCGCCTTGTTCTCGGGCTTGATCAGGGTTTCGACCGTGCCGGCCGGCAGCTTGGCGAAGGCGGCGTTGGTGGGGGCGAACACCGTGAACGGACCGGGCCCCGACAGGGTGTCGACCAAGCCGGCGGCCTTGACGGCAGCGACCAAGGTGGTGTGATCCTTGGAGTTCAGCGCGTTCTGCACGATGGTTTTGGACGGGTACATGGCGGCGCCGCCGACCATGACGGTCTTCTCGTGCGCCATCGGCGTCGGCTTCATCTGGGCGGCGACATGGGCGAAGGTCGGGGCGGCCGAAAGTGTCAGCGCGCCGACGGCGGCGAGCAGCAGGGTCGTCTTCATGGGGGTGGGCTCCGGGTGGTCCTCGCCCCTGATCGAGGCGACGGAGCTACGGGCGGCGGCTGCCGAAGGATGTAATTCTTTTGAAAGCCGCGCCAGGACGCCTCCTCCGTCACGATGCGCATCCGCATCGCGCCGCCTTCCCCGTTTCACGGGTGAGGAGGAAGCTGAATGATCCTTCTCCTCCCCCGTGCAACGGCGGAGGAGGCGGCGAAGCTGACGGAGGGGGCGTCACGCGCCGACCGACCTACCGCCCGGCCGCCTTGCTGATCGCGTCCAGATCATCGTCCAGTGCGCGCGTCGCCATCACCACCGTCGTCACCGCGTGCTGAAAGAAGTCCCGCGGCACGGTCTCGAAATCGTCGGTGGGCTGGTGGTATTCGGCGTGGTCCTCGACGCCGAAATAGACCCAGGGGACCTTGGTGGCGGCGAAAGGTCCCTGGTCGGACTGGTCGGTCCAGTTGTCGTGCTTGCCGTTGGCGTCGGTGTCGTGGCCAAGCTTCAGGGTCAGCGGCGCGGACTTGGCGACGCGCTCCAGCACCGCCTTCAGCCAGGGCTGCGGGCCAGCCCCACTGACATAGAGTTCGCCCTCGGCGTTCTTGCTGATCATGTCGAAATTGACCTCCAGACCAAGCGTGTCCCGCGGCACGGGCGGCTTCTCGACGAAGGCCTTGGCGCCCCGGAGGCCGCTTTCCTCGCCATCGAAAGCGACGATCAGCACCGTGTGACGCGGCGGCCGCGCCTTGAACGCCTCGGCCACCGCCAGCAGGCCCGCCACGCCCGAGGCGTTGTCGTCGGCGCCGTTATAGATCTTGCCGTTCTTGATCCCCAGGTGGTCGTAATGGGCCGAGACCACCAGCACCTTGTCCGAGCTGGACGTGCCCTCGATGCGGGCCACCAGGTTGACGCCGTGCAGGATCTTTCCCAGCCGGCTGGTGAAGGTGAACGGCTGCTCGAACGTCGCGCCCTGCGGCTTCAGCCCGATCTGGCCGAACCGCTTGACGATATAGGCCCGCGCCCTGGCCCCGCCCGGCGTGTCGACGCCCCGGCCTTCCATGTCGTCGGCGGAGAGGATGCGGACGTCGTCGAGGGCGTGGACGCCGGGATTGGGCGCAGCGGTGGCGTAACTGGCGGTCGAGAGCGCGGCTAGGAGGGCGACGGAAATCAGGTGGTGACGCATGTGAGACATCCCGGTGACCACGTCTTCATGCCGCGCGTCGTCCGGGATCGCCAGTCGAGAAATGACAGCTCCGGCCCAGCGCGCATTTCCATCGTACGCCCGTTCTTAAGGTTTACGCGGCATAACCAAGGCGCAGAGATTCGGAGTCTTCCGCCGTGCCCATGTCCCCCGCCGACCTCGAAGCCCGCCTCAACGACGCGTTTCCCGACGCGGAGATCGTGCTGACCGACCTGGCGGGCGACGGCGATCACTACAAGGCGCGCATCGTCTCGCCGGCCTTCAGGGGCCTGAACCGGGTCAAGCAGCACCAGATGGTCAACCGCGCCCTGGCCGATGTGCTGGGCGGCGCGCTGCACGCCCTGGCGCTCGAAACCGCCGCGCCTCCGGAATAGCCCGGTGCGCTACCGACCCTTCGGCAATGCGGGCGTGGCGGTCTCGGCGATCTCGCTTAGCCTCCAGGACCAGCCGCGCCTGAAGGCCGACGACTGGCGCAAGCTGATCTTCGCGGCGCTGGAAAATGGCGTCAACAGCTTCGAGTTCGACGGCGTGTCGCCGGCCCTGATGGAAGGCGCGACCGAAGCCTTCTCCACGGTCGAGCGGCGGCTGCTGTTCATCGGCTGGCGGCTGCGCGCCCAGAGCGACCGGGCATTGAAGGCCGAGGCGATCCACGACATGATCGAACAGGCGCTGGACCGCACGGGCCTGGGCTATCTGGACGTCGCCACGATCGACGATCCGGACGCCAATGATTTCCCGACCGAGACCCTGGAACACCTGAAGGCCGTCCGTAGCGCGCGGCTTGTCCGCACCCTGGCGGTGGCCGGCGGGGGCGACAAGTTCGACGCCTATGTGGCCTCGGGGCTGTTCGAGGCCATGGCCACGCCGTTCAACCTGGCTTCGGGCTGGGTGGAGCGCAATCGCGTGCGCGCGGCCATGGGCCGTGAGATCGCGGTGATCGGGCTAGACTTCTGGCCCCACGCCCTGCGCGACGATCGCAAGGCCTTCCTGCCAAAGCCGTCGCTGTGGCGTCGCCGCACCGACCCGCTGGCCGATGTGGGCGGCTACGCCTTCCTGCACGACACCCACGGCTGGACTCCGCAGCAGATCTGCCTGGCCTACGCCCTCACCCAGCCCTCGCTGGCCACGGTGCAGATCACAGCCAGCACGCCGGCCGAACTGGCCGATCTGGCCGCCATCGCCGAGCGAGACCTGCCGACCGGCTGCTCGGCCCAGATCGAAATGGCCCGCTTTTCGGCCCAGGAAGCCGAACGCAACAAGCGTCGGGCCTGACGATCGGAGACAGGCCCATGGGCCTGTCTCCGATCGTTGCAACGCCCTCGCCCTTGACCCGGACCGCCCTGGCGCCTAGCTGAGAGGCTACGCCAAGGATCTTCCCCCATGACCGACGTCACCGCCGAAGCCGCCGCCTCGCCCGCCCTGGCGTTCATCGCCAAGACCGTGGCCGAAAACCCCGTCGTGCTGTTCATGAAGGGCGTGCCGGACCAGCCGCGCTGCGGCTTCTCGTCGATCACCGTGCAGATCCTCGACCATCTGGGCGTCGAGTTCATCGGCGTCGACGTGCTGCAGGACGACGAGTTGCGGGCGGGCGTCAAGGCCTTCACCGACTGGCCGACCATTCCCCAGCTCTACATCAAGGGCGAGTTCGTCGGCGGCAGCGACATCGTCCGCGAGATGTTCCAGTCGGGCGAATTGAAGACCCTGATGGAAGAGCAAGGCCTGATCGCCGCTTGAGACCGCCTTCGGCGGGCTCACCTCTCTTAGCGAACGCGCGCCCTTGTCCCGAAACCGCCCACACTTTCGGGGGGCGCGCTTGAGCCGGGTCTTCGTCCCGCCGGGCGACGCCTTTCAGCTAACCTTCGAACCGAAGGCGTCGGAGATCGACGCCAATGGCCACGTCAACAACGTGGTCTATCTGGCCTGGGCGCAAGACCTGGCCTTCGCCCATTGGGACGCCTGGGCCTCGCCTGAAGAGCGGGCGGGGTGGAGCTGGGTCGCCCGCCGGCACGAGATCGACTATCGCCGCGAGCTCATGCCCCACGAGACCGCCACGGGCTACACCTGGGTAGGCGAGCTGAAGGGCCCGCGCTTCGAGCGCTATATCCGCATCGACGGCCCCGACGGCGAAATGTGCGCCCAGTGCCGCACCGACTGGGTGCTGATCGACATCGCCGCCAAGCGCCCGGCGCGGGTGCTGCCCTGGATGGTCGAACGGTTCACGCCGAAGGGCTGAGCTAGCGTCGCGGCGTCACGGGATTGAGGACCGCCAACCGTCCGCGCCCGACGACACCAAGCTCCTCATAGCTAAACCGAAGCTCGACCGCCTCCGCCGCCTCGTGGCAGCCATCCACGCGCTTGCGGGCAAAGGCTACCGTCGGCGGCAAGGCTGCGTGATCGAGGTAAAAGGTGAAATCCTCCTTGCGCGTGCAGCCGCTGGAAGTCACGCGCAGAACCAAGCCGTCGCGAGTGGCGGTGATCGCCTCCAGGGCTTCCAGCTCGGCTGTTTCGCCCGTGGGGCCCGCCACCAGGGTGATTCCTCGTGACGCCGCGCAGCCGCCCAGGGCCAACAGGAGCCCGGTCGCCAGCAGTCCGCGTCGATCGAGGGTCATGCACGCCTTGGCATTAGAGAGAAACTCCGCCCTAGTTTGCCCACGGCTTGGCCGCGCGCAACCGACGAGGACCCGAGTGCTCCGTAAAATCGCTTCGATCGCCGCCGTGGCCTTGTCCCTGGCCGCTGCCTCGCCCGCCTTCGCCGCCCACTACGAGGCGCTGGATGCAACGGCCGCCCAACTGATGAGGCAGGGCAAGATTCCAGGCCTGGCCTTCGCGGTGATCGAGCACGGCAAGGTCGTGCACGTCTCGGCTCAGGGCTTTCGCAATGTCGAGAAGAAGCTGCCCCTGACGCCTGAAACGATCATGTACGGCGCCTCGATCAGCAAAGCCGCCTTCGCGCAGTACGTGCTGATGCTGGTGGATGACGGCAAGATCGATCTCGACACGCCGATAAAGACCTATCTGCCAAAGCCGCTGCCCGACTATCCGCGCTACGCCGACTTGGCCGGCGATCCGCGCTGGGAAAAGATCACCCCGCGGATGCTGCTGACCCACAGCTCGGGCTTGGCCGACCAGCGGGTCTATGACCCCGACAACAAGCTGCGGTTCAACCTGGAGCCTGGCACGCGCTACGCCTATTCCGGCGAGGGGATCAACCTGATGCAATTCGTCATCGACGAGGGCCTCGGGCTGAAGGTCGGCGACGAGATGCAGCGACGCATCTTCGCCCCCCTGGGCATGACCCGCAGCAGCATGATCTGGCGCGACGACTTCGCCGGCAACCTGGCCGACGGCTACAAGGCCGATGGGTCGTTCGAGGACCATGACATGCGGGGCAGCGTGAAGGCCGCCGGCTCGCTGGACACCTCGATCCACGATCTCGCGCAGCTGGCCGCCGCCATGGTCTCGGGCAAAGGCTTGTCGGCGAAAGCGCGGGCCGAGCGAACCAAGGCCAGTTTCCCGATCGTCGGCGCCCACCAGTTCCCACCGTTCCGGATCGTCGACAATCCAGACAATGCGAAGATCGGTCTGGCGGCCGGGATCGGCGTGGTGGTGTTCGACGGCCCTCAAGGCCACGCCTTCTACAAGGGCGGCCACAACGACATCACCGACAATCAGCTGATCTGTGTCGAACGCGGCCAGCGCTGCATCGTCATGCTGACCAACAGCGGCGTCGGGGCGCGGCTCTTCCCGCCCCTGGTGAAGGCGGCGCTTGGCGACGTGGGGATGCCGTGGACGTGGGAGTATAATCCGGTGCTGCCGGTGGCGGCCCCTTAGGCTTGGCCTTTGGCCAAATTCTCGCGCAAGCGATTGGCCACGTCGCCCAAGGTAATCCGCGAGAGCGAGCCGTGGACGTCAGGCGCGCCCGTGGCGGCCATGGATTGGGCCAGGCCAGCGGTGAAGTCGGTGATGGCGGTGATGTGCTGAGCCAGCATGTCGACCATGTGCAGCTCCTGCATCACCTTCATCCGAGACTCCATCGGCACTTCCTCGAGGATCTGGCCCAGCGCGCCGTCGAGGTGGCCGCACGACACCGCCGCGATCGACATCTCCGCTGACAGGGCTTCGAGCACGTCGACCATGCTGGTGGTTTGGGTCTTCTCAAGCGTGACGGTCATGGCTTTCCCCTTGGCGTTTCAAGCAGATAACGCCGTGCGCCTTGTCGCATGGTTAAGGACACGCGCCTCGGCGAGGCGGGGTGACAGATTGTCGCGGGATCAGTCGAAGATGTCGAACAGGTCGAAGCGCTTCTTCTTGCTCTGGCCGCCCTGGTCGTAGCGCCGGTCGTCATCGCGCCGGTCGTCGCGCGGCTCGCGGGGTCTGTCGTAATCGGGCAGGCGGGGTTGGGCGACACGCGGCTCACCCCGCTCCATGGCCATCAGCTTTTCCAGCTCGCCGCGGTCCAGCCAAACGCCCCGGCATTGGGGGCACATGTCGAACTCGACGGTGGCGCGCTGCACGGCCTGCATGGAGGCGTCGCAATTGGGGCACATCAGAAGTGGCATGGGCGGTCCTGGTTCCGTGAATGGAACGGGTGCTCTCGATGCTGATCCGGAACGCGGGAGGGAGACAACCGGACCCAGACATCGAGAACACCCGATGCGGTCCGACATCACGAGTGCTTGCATCACTCGCCAGAGGGGCCCGGCCCGCATGCTGTAACTGGGAAGGCGCGGCGCCGGTTTCAAGGGCGCGACCCGATACGAAAAAGGCCCCGGTTTCCCGGGGCCTTTCCGATCGTTGCGAAGGCTACGTGTCTTACGAGGCGTAGAATTCGACGACGAGGTTGGGTTCCATCTTCACCGGATAGGGCACTTCCGACAGTTCCGGGATCCGGACATAGGTCGCGCTCATCGCCTTGGCTTCGACGGTGACATATTCGCAGAAATCGCGCTCGCCCGAGGCCAAAGCTTCGATGACCAAGGCCATGTTGCGCGACTTTTCGCGGACGCTGACGACGTCGCCCGGCTTGACGCGGTAGGAGGCGATGTTGACGCGCTTGTCGTTGACCAGGATGTGGCCGTGGTTGACGAACTGGCGGGCGGCGAACGGGGTCGGCACGAACTTGGCGCGATAGACGATGGCGTCGAGGCGCGACTCCAGCAGGCCGACCAGGTTTTCAGCCGTGTTGCCCTTGCGGCGCGCGGCTTCTTCATAGGTGCGGCTGAACTGCTTTTCGGTCAGGTTACCGTAGTAGCCCTTCAGCTTTTGCTTGGCGCGCAGCTGCAGGCCGAAGTCCGAAACCTTCTGCTTGCGGCGCTGGCCGTGCTGGCCGGGGCCGTAGGACCGCTGGTTGACCGGCGACTTGGGCCGGCCCCAGAGGTTCTCGCCCATGCGGCGATCGATCTTGTACTTGGCGCTATGGCGCTTGGACATATGTAGCTCTTCTATTCGATCCGGGCCGGCGCCCCTGCTGGCAGGGGCACGATCTCAACGGCGGCGTCGCATCAATCCGTCATGTGGTCTTTTCGCCAAACGGCAAGCCGCTGGCGAGAAGGCGCGGTTTATGGCGGAGGGGATGCGGGGAGTCAACGGGTGTAGGACCTAATCATCCTGCTGGGCGCCGTGCCTTATCCGGATGATGACCACTGCCTCAAGCGTCACCTGATAGCGCAGAATATAGGGTGGAATGGCCGTGAATTCTCTCAGGCTTGGCCCGATCGATCGGGTTCGCTCGGGATGCTCGCCAAGACTGTCGCCAGCCCGCTTGAGCCGAATGGCCATACGTTGGGCGGCGAGTGGACTGAACTGGCCTATATAGGCCCGGAGCGCCGCCAGATCCGAAAGCGCTCGGCGCGTCCAGATTACTTGAACCACGACGCCGGTGCTGGCTTTTCGTCAGCTGTGCCCCAAGTGTCTAGCCAGGCTGCCACCTCAGCATGAGGCACCACCCGTCCAGCCTCTAGGTCCGCTAGACCTTCGGCGTCAGCAGCTGTTTCCGACTCGTCATCGACTTGATCGAAGATTGAGGGTTCGGGGGTCATGATTTCGACCGTATCACGACGACAGCGCCCCTCAAAGCTGCCTAAAGCCTGGCCGCGTGCCATGCCACGTGCTCACCGATGAAGGTGGCAATGAAGAAGTAGCTGTGGTCGTAGCCTTCTTGGCGGCGGACGGTGACCTTGCGGCCCGCTTTGGCGGCCGCGGCTTCTAGCAGTTCGGGCTTCAGCTGGTTTTCGAGGAAGTTGTCGGCCAGGCCTTGGTCGATCAGGATCTCGTCGAAGGCCGCGCCCGCGCCGTCCTCGATCAGGGCGACGGCGTCATGGGCCCGCCAGGCGGCGCGGTCCTCGCCCAGATAGGCGGTCAGGGCCTTGTCGCCCCACGGGCAGTTCAGCGGCGAGACGATCGGCGAGAAGGCGCTGACCGACTTGAAGCGGTCGGGGTTGCGCAGGGCGATCGTCAGCGCCCCGTGGCCGCCCATCGAGTGGCCGAAGATCCCCCGCCGGGCCGGATCTAGCGGGAAGGCGCCGTCGACGGCCTCCAACAGGTCCTTGGTGACGTAGGAATACATCGAGAAGTGCGACGCCCACGGCGCCTGGGTGGCGTCGACATAGAAGCTCGCCCCCTGCCCCAGGTCATAGGCCGGATCGTCGGCCACCCCTTCCCCTCGCGGGCTGGTGTCGGGCGCTACGATGGCGATCCCTTGCTGGGCCGCGTAGGCGTAGACGCCAGACTTGGTGGTGAAGTTGTCCTCGGTGCAGGTCAGGCCCGACAGCCAGACGAGATAGGGGAATGGCCCCTCCCCGCCATTCTTGTCTGGTCCAGGCGTCCAGACGGTGAACTTCATTGGCGTGCCGGTACTGGCGCTGTCGTGCTGGCAGTATCGCAGGGTCCCGCCCTGGGTGCGGTGGGTGGCGAGGGTCTCGAGGTTGGACATTTCGGTACCTGACCAAAGATCCCCAATCCGCTCATCCCGGCGAATGCCGGAACCCAGATTCAGCCTGAGCGGTTGGTGGGTTTCACCTGGGTCCCGGCATTCGCCGGGATGAGCGGATTATAGAGATCTAGAACGTCACCACCGTCCGAATGCTTGTCCCCGCGTGCATCAAATCAAACGCCTCGTTGATGCGATCGAGCGGCAGGACGTGGGTGATCATCGGGTCGATCTGGATCTTGCCGTCCATGTACCAGTCGACGATCTTCGGCGTGTCGGTGCGGCCTCGGGCGCCGCCGAAGGCCGTGCCGCGCCAGACGCGGCCGGTGACCAGTTGGAAGGGTCGGGTGGAAATTTCCTTGCCCGCTTCGGCCACGCCGACGATGATGCTCTCGCCCCAGCCGCGGTGACAGCATTCCAGAGCCTGGCGCATCACCGTGGTGTTGCCGGTGCAGTCGAAGCTGTAATCCGCGCCGCCGTCGGTCAAAGCCACCAGATGGGCCACCACGTCGCCGCCCGGCACGTCCTTGGGGTTGACGAAGTGGGTCATGCCGAACCTGCGGCCCCAGTCCTCGCGGTCCGGGTTGATGTCGACGCCGATGATCTTGTCGGCGCCCACAAGTTTCAGGCCCTGCAGCACGTTGAGGCCTATGCCGCCTAGGCCGAAGACCACGGCATTGGCGCCCGGCTCGACCTTGGCGGTGTTGACCACGGCCCCCACACCCGTGGTCACGCCGCAACCACAATAGCAGGCGCTCTTGAATGGCGCGTCCTTGCGGATCCGGGCCACGGCGATCTCGGGCAGCACGGTGAAGTTCGAGAAGGTCGAGCAGCCCATATAATGGTGGATGGTCTGGCCCTTGTAGGAGAAGCGGCTCGTGCCATCGGGCATCAGGCCCTTGCCCTGGGTGGCGCGGATCGCCGTGCACAGGTTGGTCTTGCCGGAAAGGCAGCTTTTGCACTGCCGACATTCGGGCGTGTAGAGCGGGATCACGTGGTCGCCGACGGCCAGGCTGGTGACACCGGCCCCGACCTCGACCACCACGCCCGCGCCTTCGTGGCCCAGGATCGAGGGAAACAGACCCTCGGAGTCCAGCCCGTCCAGCGTGTAGGCGTCGGTGTGACAGACGCCGGTGGCCTTGATCTCGATCAGCACTTCGCCGGCCTTTGGCCCTTCCAGGTCGACCTCGACGATCTCCAGCGGCTGCTTGGCGGCAAAAGCGACGGCGGCGCGGGTTTTCATCGAAAGCTCTCCGGAACGTGAGTCGGCGGCACCTTGCCAAGGCTTTATGGCGCGGACCAGTCCCAGCGCGATCTTCTCCGACGAACCGTGCCGCTTTGTGTAAAGTATATTTGACATACTGACGCCCTTAGCAGACGTTATGTACAAGATATTTTACATCACAGGAGCAGGCCATGGCCCTGCGAGAAAAGAGTGCGTGGGTTTCGTTCTGGACGACCCTGATCGTCTATGGCGGCTATGTCGCCTATGTCGGCAAGATGGCGATCGAGGGCCGGTCCCTCGGCTTCGCCGGGCCGTTGGCAGCCTGCATATTGGTGCTGGTGGTCTTGCAGGTCGGCTTGCAGATCGCGCTGGCGGCCCTGTCGCGCGAGCCCCGCACCGCCCAGGACGAGCGCGAGCGGCTGATTGATCTGGAGGCTTCGACGCGGGCTTTCTACGTGTTGCAGGTGGCGGCGATGGGCGCGGCGATCACGGTCTATTTCGCCGACAAGACCCTGATGGCCCATGCGGTGATCCTGGCTCTCGCGGTCTCGGAACTCACCCGGCACGGCGGGATCATCCTCGGCTACCGGCGGGCGGGCTGAGCCATGCCCGCCCCGCCCCCGATCAAGAACGACATCCGCCGCCTGCGCTTCGAGCACGGCGAGATGACCCAGGCCGATCTCGCGCAGCGCATCGGCATGACCCGCCAGACCATCGCCGCCATCGAGCAGGGCAAATACTCCCCCTCCCTGGAAGCCGCCTTCCGCATCGCCCAGGTTTTCGGAGTGGGCGTGGAGCGGGTGTTTCAGTGGGAGGGGTGAAGTTCTGAAACCCTCTCCCGGAGGGGAGAAGATTTATTTATCGGCCTTCGCCGCCTTCTGCGCCGCCAGCTTGGCCAGCACCCGGCCGCGGCCGCGCGATAGCGCTGTGACCACGCCGCGGAAGGTGCGGACCTCCTGCTCGGTCAACCGGGCCCTTGCCAGCGGGGCGCGCAGGTTGCGGACCATCGACGGCTTCTTCTCGGGCGGGTGATAGAAGCCCGCCTCCTCCAGCTGCTCCTCCAGTTGGGCGTAGAGGCCCAGCAGACTGGACTGGTCGGCCGGCGGCTCGACGTTCTGCTCGAACTTCACCCACGGCCGGTCGTCGACCGTCAGCTTCCACTCATAGGCGGTGATCGAAACCGCCTGGGCCAGGTTCAGCGACCGGAAGCGCTCGGCGATCGGAATGCTGATGATCGCCTGGCACATCGCGATGTCGTCAGTCTCCAGTCCGGCCCGCTCGCCGCCGAACAGCAGGCCGACGGCATGGCCCTGGCCCACCTCGTCCGACAGCTGGGCGGCGGCCTCGCGCGGGGTGACCACGGGCAGGCGGGTCTCGCGGGGACGGGCGGTGGTGGCGAACACCAGCTTCAGGTCGGCGATGGCCTCGGCCAGGGTGTCGAACACCTTGGCGTTGTCGAGCGGCCAGGTGGCGCCCGAGGCGCTGGGCCAGGCGCGTTCCTGCGGCCAGCCGTCGCGCGGCTTGACGAGGCGCAGGTCCTCGAGCCCGAAATTGGCCATCACCCGGGCGACCGCGCCGATGTTTTCGGCCATCTGCGGATGGTTGAGGATCACGCAGGGCGGGGGGAAGGTCGTCGTCATCGCCTCCCTTTGCCGCCGGACGCACCCAGGGTGCAAGCCCCACAATGGCAAGTCGCGCGTTTAGCTACGGTCCAGCTCGCTCCCACAAGACCGCAAGAGACCGCCGCGCATGCTCATCCGTCCCGCCCTCCTCGCCCTGACGCTGTTGCTGGTCCGCTGCGGAGAGCCGCCGATGCTGGGCCAGGAGGTCCCCTTGTTCGACCCCAACACCTTGACCGCCCAGTTCCAGACGGTCGCCGACCGCGCTGGGTCCGGGACCCTGGGCGTGGCGGTCGAGGATCTGCGCACCGGCCAGGTGATGTCGTTCAACGGCGAGCGGCGCTTTCCTCTGCAAGGGGTTTCCAAGGCCCCTTTGGGCGCCGCCGTGCTGGCCGAGGTGGACGCCGGACGGTTGAAGCTGGACCAGACCGTGACGATCGAGGACGAGGACCTCTCGCCACCCTACAGCCCCATCGCCGACGCTTGGCCAGGCCGCAAGGACTACACGATCGGCGACCTGCTGGAGCGTGCGGTGGGTGACAGCGACAACACCGCCGCCGACCTCTTGATGCGCGAGATCGGCGGACCGGGCGCGGTGACCGCCTGGTTGCAGAGTCGCAAGATCGAGCGCCTCGATATTGATCGCTATACCCGCCAACTGGAGCCCGACAGCCTTGGCCTGGCCTCGTTCCGCCCCGACTGGAAGGGCGAGGCCGCCTATCGCGCGGCGCTGGGAGCCGTGCCCGCCCAGGCCCGCCGTCGCGCGACCCTGGCCTCTCTGACCGATCCAAAGGACACCGCCACGCCGCTGGCCGCCGTGCGCTTTTTGGAAGCGCTGAACCAGAACGAACTTCTGTCCCCGGCCTCGACCCAGCGCTTGATCGGCCTAATGATCCACAGCCCCGCGGCGTCCGGCCGCCTGCGCGCCGCCCTGCCGAACGAGGCGGGGCTGGCCCACATGGGCGGCACGGCGCGCACTGATCTAGGCTTCACGCCGGTGGTCAACGACATCGGCACCTATCGGTTGAAGGACGGCCGCAAGGTCGCCGTGGCGGTATTCCTGTCGGGCTCGTCGCTAGGCGAGGTCGAGCAGGAGCGGTTGATCGCCGATGTCGGGCGGATCGTGATCAAGGCGGCGGGAGAGGTGAAGTCGGGCTCTAGCTCACCGCGCTGATCGGCTCGGCGCGCGGCTTTATCCGCACCCGGGCCAGGGCTTCCAGCAACATGGCCGGCCGCATGGGCTTGGCCAGGTGGAGGTCGGCGCCAGCGGCCTTGGCTGCGGCGACGTGCTCTTCCATCGCATTGGCGGTCAGCATGATGATCAGCACCGGCGGCGCGCCGGTGGAGGCTTCACGCTCGCGGATCAGCCGGGTAGCGGTCAGGCCGTCCATGATCGGCATCTGCATGTCCATCAGGATCGCGTCGAAGGCGCCGACCTCGAAGGCCTCCACCGCCGCCTGACCGTCCTCGACCATGGTCAGGATCACGTCGAACGGCTGCAACACGATCTCGACGACCTTCTGATTGGTCGGATGGTCCTCGGCGACCAGCACGCGCAGGCCCTCCAGGGAAACTTCCTCGCCGTCGCCATCGTCGTCGATCTCGATGGCCTGGACCTGGGCCAGCGGCAGATCGACCTGGAAGATCGCCCCACGTCCCACCACGGCCCGGGCGTCGATGCGGCCGCCCATCATCTCGGCCAGGGCCGCGCAGATCGAGAGGCCCAGGCCCGTGCCGCCGAACTGGCGAGTGATCGACTGGTCCGCCTGGACAAATCGCTTGAACAGGCGGCGACGCACGGTGTCGTCAAAGCCGACGCCCGTATCGCTGACCGTGAAGCTGAGCCCCTCCTCGGTGCGCTCGACCACCAGGCCGATGCCGCCCACGGCGGTAAATTTCACGGCGTTGGCCAGCAGGTTGTTGAGGATCTGGCTGATCCGTCCGGCGTCGCCCAGATAGGCGCCTTCAGAGCCGGGCTCCAGCGACCAGTTGAAATCCAGTCCCTTGGCCTCGGCCGAGGCGCGGTGCAGTTCGGCGACACCATTGACCAGTTGGTTCAGGTCGAACGCCGCCGAGGACAGCTGGAACTGACCGGCCTCGATCTTGGAGACGTCGAGAATGTCGCTGAGCACCTGCTCGAGCAGCCGGCCCGAGGAGGTGACCAGGGCGGCCAGTTGGCGGCGACGCCCCGGATCCATCTCCTCGGCCAGCCGATCGCCGATGGCGATGACGCCGTTCAGCGGCGTGCGCAGCTCGTGGGACATGTTGGCCAGGAACACCGACTTGGCCTGGTTGGCGCGCTCCAGCTCGATCGTGCGTTCGGCGACGCGTTCCTCCAGCGAACGGAGCAGCTCGATATTGCCGTCGCGCTGGCTGCGTAGAGTTCGCGCCAGGGCGCCGATCTCGTCGGTGCGGGTCTCGATCGGCTCGGCTTCATAGACATTGCCCGTGCGATGAGCGTCGGCCAGCACGACCAGCGGCCGTTCGACGGTGATGCGCATCACGCGGTAGAGCAGCGCCACTTGCACCACCGCGCCCAGCACGCCGAACAGCAGCACCCACGACGCGGTCTTGACCGCCGACCACACGAGGTCGCCGGACGGGAAGATCATCAGGAAGTACCAGTCGGGCTCCTTCAGCCGGCCATAGGCGATCACCCGGTGCTTGTTGCGGATCGCGCCGACATCGTCGCCGCGCGCCCGGATCTGGCGAACGACGTCGGCGACGCCCTCCTCGCTCTGGGCCCGCACCAGCGTCTGGGCGTCGACCACGCCGTTCTTGGCCAGGCCCGGCAAGGCGATCAGCTCGCCGTCGGACGAGACGATCATGTTGCGCCCACCCGGCAGGGCGTCGCCCACCGCGCGCAGCAGGTAGGAGTCCAGCGACAGGCTGGTGCCCCAGGCGCCAAGCTGCTGGCCGTGATAGTCGAAGGGCGTCACGCAGGCCGAGTTCAGCCCTCGGCCACTGGGGTCGGAGATCAGCTTGGTGCACTTCATGACCCGCTGGCGGTTCTGCTGCGGCAGGGTCAGGAGGTTCATCTCCTCGCCGCGGATATCCAGGGTCGGCGGGGCCTTGTGGCGGTAGTAGATCAGCCGGTCGGCGCGCTTGGGACCGAACATCACCAGCCGGGTATCGGGCGTGAAGAAGTAGAAGTTGTCGTAGCGGTTCAGCTCGGCCTCGCCGGTGTGCGAGACCACTTGGGTGGCGGCCAGCATCAGGGCCTTCTGCGGCCGGGTCAGTTTATCAGCGTCGCGCAGAAAACCGCCGATGCCGTAGGTGTAGTCACCATCGACCACGCCGCCGTCATAGAGCGTATCGACCGAGCGTCGCGTGCCGTCGCCCTGTTTTGGGAACTGAGCGTCGAATTCCCGGTCGACGGTGGCGGGATCCAACGCCTGAAGCCGGCGGGCCAGCGAGTCCGAGGCCGCTTCGTGCACCTTGACCAGGTCCGAGAACAGGCGGTCCTCGGTCTTGACCCGCTCGGCGACATATTCGGCCAGGTGGCGGATCTGGACGTCGGCGGCGGCGCGCTGGACAAAGACGAAGGTCACGGCCGTGGCCACGCCAGTCACAGCGATCGACAGGATCGCGACGATCGCCAACAGGCGCCGGGCAAGTGGCGACGTAACTTCGGTATTGGCTCGACGGCTCTCCACGCCCGTTGTTACCCCGCAAGCCTCAACAAGATTTTACCCTACCCGATCAGCGCCTTAACCGCCTAGGACGACGTCGTCGCGACCTCGCCTTTCCCAGCGGCTTGCAACAGTCTATAGGCCTCCCGTCCGCGCCGCTCCTGGGCCCTGTGCGCCAAAGAGTCACAGGCGCGCCACCGCCAGAGGAAAGCCCCTGCAATGGCCAAGATTAAAGTCGCCAATCCCGTCGTCGATATGGACGGCGATGAAATGACCCGGATCATCTGGAAGCTGATCAAGGACAAGCTGATCTTTCCGTATCTGGACCTGGAGCTCGACTATTTCGACCTCAGCGTCGAGAACCGCGACGCCACCAACGACCAGGTGACGATCGACGCCGCCGAGGCGACCAAGGAGCATGGCGTCGACGTCAAGTGCGCCACCATCACCCCCGATGAGCAGCGCGTCACCGAGTTCAATCTCAAGAAGATGTGGAAGTCGCCGGACGGCACGATCCGCAACATCCTGGGCGGCGTGATCTTCCGCGAACCGATCATCTGCCAGAACGTGCCGCGCCTGGTGCCCGGCTGGACCCAGCCGATCATCGTCGGCCGTCACGCGTTCGGCGACCAGTACAAGGCCACCGACTTCCTGTTCCCCGGCAAGGGCCTGCTGACGATGAAGTTCGTCGGCGAGGACGGCGCGGTCATCGAGCACGAAGTGTACCAGGCCCCCGGCGCCGGCGTGGCGATGGGCATGTACAATCTGGATGAGTCGATCCGCGACTTCGCGCACGCCTCGTTCGCCTATGGTCTGGGCCGCGGCTATCCGGTCTATCTGTCGAC
>JACMOF010000182.1 GCA_014378155.1 Caulobacter sp.
GCATCCACCACACGCTAGGGCGCATGCTCACCCTCGCCCAGGCCACGCCGCTGTGTTTCGTGGCGGTGACCGGGCCGGACGCCGGCGAGGCGATGAGCGTGCTCTGGCGCAAGGGCTACGACCGGGTGGAGGCCGCTCGCCGCGGCACCTGTCGCGCCGCCGACGAACAGAGCGACGTGCTGCTGGTGGTCGGCTGTTCCACGCTCGCCGATGCCCGGGCCGCCGCAGCCTCGACCATGACCATGCTGCGCCCCGGCGGGGTGCTGGTCATCGACGCCGGCGCGTTCCTGGAACAGGAGCCGCGTCGGGCGCTGTGCGAGGACTTGCGGACGCTGGGCCTGGACGTCGAGGCGCAGGCCTATCTTTCGGCGGAAGTTCTGGCGACACGACCCTTTTCGAAGCGGGCGGCGGCCTAGCTCAAACGGTCGTCATCCCGGACAAGCGAAGCGCCGATCCGGGATGACAATCGTTGTTGACTAGAACCCGCTGGCGATCGCCGTGTCTGGCCGGCTCTTTTCCTTGCGCGCCATGAGGTTGTTCAGGGCGTTGACATAGGCCTTGGCCGAGGCGGTCAGGGTGTCGGTATCGGCGGCCTGGCCGGTTGCGATGCGACCGTCCTCTTCGAGCCGGACCGAGACCTGGGCCTGGGCGTCGGTGCCCTCGGTGACCGCGTGGACCTGGAACAGGCGGAGGGCGGCGTCGTGCGGCACGATCTGCTGGATGGCGTTGAACACCGCGTCCACCGGACCGTCGCCGGAGGCTTCCGAGGTCTTGACCTCGCCGTCGACTTCGAGGGTCAGCTCGGCCGACTGTCCGTCGGTGCCGGCCACCACCCGCAGGCGCTGGACGCGGATCCGTTCGGAGCCGCGCGCCAGGGCGTCGTCGACCAGGGCGATGATGTCGTCGTCATAGACGTGCTTCTTGCGGTCGGCGAGATCCTTGAAGCGGCCGAAGGCCTCCTTCAGGGCGTTCTGGCCCAACTCGTAACCCAGGTCCTTCAGCTTGGCGCGGAAGGCGTGGCTGCCCGAATGCTTGCCCATGACCAGGCTGGACGGCGCTTGGCCAACCGATTCCGGGGTCATGATTTCATAGGTCTCGCGGTTCTTCAGCATCCCGTCCTGATGGATGCCGCTCTCATGCGCGAAGGCGTTCTTGCCGACGATAGCCTTGTTGTACTGCACCGGGAAACCGGTGATGGCCGAAACGTAGCGGCTAGCGCGGGTGATATGGGTGGTGTCGATCTTGGTCTCGTAGGGCAGCTTGTCGGCGCGCACCTTCAGGGCCATGACGATCTCTTCTAGCGCCGCGTTGCCGGCCCGCTCGCCCAGGCCGTTGATCGCGCACTCGATCTGGCGCGCCCCGCCCTGCACGCCCGCGAGGCTGTTGGCGACGCCCAGACCCAGGTCGTTGTGGCAGTGGGTCGAGAAGATCACTCGGTCGGCGCCCTCGACGTTCTGGGTCATCCAACTGAACAGGTCGGCATATTCCGACGGATAGGTGTAGCCCACCGTGTCAGGCAGGTTGATTGTCGTCGCCCCCGCCTTGATGGCCGTCTCGATGGCGCGGCGCAGGAACTGGCGGTCGCTGCGGGTGGCGTCCTCGGCCGACCACTCGACATCGTCGCGCAGATTACGCGCGTGAGTGACCGACCGGGCGATCACGTCGATCACCGCCTCGGGCTCCATCTGCAGCTTGTGCTTCATGTGCAGGTCGCTGGTGGCGATGACCACATGGATGCGGCCACGCTGGGTGCCCTTCAGGGCCTCCGCACATCTATCAATATCGACCTGGTGGGCGCGGCACAGGCCGGCGATGGTGCTGTTCTTGACGATCTTGGCGACCTCACGGACCGCCTCGAAGTCACCGTTCGAGGCGATCGGGAAGCCGGCCTCAATGACATCGACCCCCATCTCCTCGAGGATCTTGGCCAGTTCAAGCTTTTCGTCATGCGACATCGAGGCGCCGGGCGATTGCTCGCCGTCGCGCATGGTGGTGTCGAAGATGACGACGTTGTCGCGCTTGTCAAAAGCGCCGGCGGCTACGCCAGGAGAAATCGGGGGTGTCATGGATCTACTCGTCGGAAGGTGTCTGCGTGCGGGGCGGCGGCGGGTCGGTTATCCCCTGCGCGCCCGGCCACGACGATGCGCGGCCCCTAGAGCGCCCAGGGGGTGATAAGCCGAAGGCGAAGCAGTTGGCGCGCGACGTTCATGCAGACTTTCTACACAGCGGCCTAAATTCGAGCAAGCATTTTGCGCCAAAGGCTGATTTTGCCGCATACGGAGCAAGTTCCATCCCTCCTCCTGGCTAATCGTGGCTTGACGATTGGCAAATAGGGAAGAAAGACGTCAAAACCGCCTCGCTAGCGGCGGCATCGAGAGGCGATCTGCCTTCACTGGCCTTGGCTACTCAGCCGTCTCGCGCTTCTTGAGCCAGGCGCGGGCCACCAAGCCGCAGACGATCCACACCGCCACCGCGATCACCAGCATGACAATGTGCCGCTGCCCCCCGCCCTCCAGCGCCTGGACGATGGAATTGCCGGCGAAGGCGGTCAGGGCGATCTTCGGGATGATACCGATGGCTGTGCCAGCGGTGAAGTCGCGGATCTTCATCGGCGTGACGCCGGCGGCCATGTTGACGACGATGAATGGCGCCGAGGGCACCAGGCGGACGATCAGGCTGGCCATGAAGCCGTTCTTGCCGATCAGTTTCATGAACTTGGCCACGCCGTCGCCGGCCAGGTCCTTGAGCAGTCGCCCGCCGAACGCGCGCCCCACCCAGAACCCGACCAGGGACGAGACCAGGGTGCCGATCCAGCTATAGGCGAAACCTGTCCAGGGCCCGAAGGCCACCACCGCCGCGGCGATCAGCACGAACTGCGGAACGCCGATGAAGGCTAGCGCCGCGAAGGCCGCCACCGCCACGGGAAGCGCCCAGGGTCCGTGCGCCGCGCTCAGCCAGTGCTCAACCGCAGCCTCGCCATTCAAGCCCAGCATCTGGGCTCCGAACAGGAAGACGACCCCTACTCCGCCGAACAGCACGAACGACACCGCCACCGTGCGCCAGGCGCGGCGGTCCATATTGGTGAAGAATTCGATCAGCCGGGCTATCACGTCCCTGCCTCGCCCATGGCCTCCGTTGGGTCAAGCCCCACCTCACGCGCCACATGGGTGCAAAACGTCCGCCGATCGCCCACTTTATTGTCACGCTTCCGCGCCGTCTCGTCGCGGTACGGTTAAGATTCCCGCGCCACGACAATTCCGTTGCGAAGCTGTCTCATCGCGCGGCTAAGTTATCCACAGGCGCCGCTGCGGAAAGCGAGCGTTCTTGGGGAGTGCGTCGGACGTGAAGACCCTGGCTGTGATTTCCCGCAAGGGCGGGGCGGGTAAGACCACCCTGTCGATTAACCTCGCCCTGGCCTCCCACCTCGGTGGCTGGCGAACCATGCTCGCCGACATCGATCCGCAGCGTTCGGCGTCGGACGTCATGCGCGCCCGCACCGGGCCGGGCCCCACCCTGGCCGAGATCAACGCCGGCAAACTTTTTCAGACCCGGTCTCACGCGATCCACGACGCCTATGACGTGATGCTGATCGACACCCCGGCCGCCCCGGACTCCGACGTGGCCGTGGCCGTGAACTCCGCCGATCTCTGCGTGCTGGTGTGCCGGCCTACCTTCCTGGACATCGCCTCGGTGGCGCGCTCGGCCGAGATGGTCCGCCGGCTGGGCAAGGCCGCGGTCATCGTGCTCAGCCAGGCTCCGCCCAAGCGTGGCGCGCTGGAACCGGTGGCCGTGCAAAAGGCGGTCGAGGCCTTGCGCTTCTGCGGCCTGCCGGTCGCGCCGGTCGGGCTGCGCTCGCGGGCCATCTACCAGCAGTCGATCGCCCATGGCCGCTCGGTCGGCGAGTGGGATTCGGCCAGCCCCGCCGCCCAGGAGATTTCGCGTCTCTGGGACCATCTGGCCGCGCAATTGACCCTGGACCAGCAGGCGCGCGGCGCCCGCGCGGTTTAAGCTCGACAAGGATTCCCAGGAAAAACAAGCTCTTGAGGCTGGCGCTAAACCTGCTTGCAAGATATTCCGCAAGTTGAAGTTCTGTTCACACCTGAACCATAACAGTTGTCGCAATCGGTGATCTTGCGGCGCTGACAAGAGGCCGCGCTTATGGGGCGGAGACACCAGATCATGAAGACGATTACAGTGCTTTCTCGCAAGGGCGGGTCGGGCAAGACGACACTGGCCGTGAACCTGGCCCTGATGGCCTTTCTGGCCGGGCGCAAGGTCATGCTGGCCGACATCGATGCCCAGCGTTCGGCCTCCGAGTCCCTGCGACGTCGCGTCGAGCCTGGCCCTACTCTGGTCGACGGCGTAGCGGGCAAGCTGTTCCACGCCCGGTCCACCGCCATGCACGAGGACTACGACTACCTCTTCATCGACACCCCCGCCTCGCCCGAGACC
The DNA here is from genome assembly GCA_014378155.1 of Caulobacter sp. GTDB lineage: Bacteria > Pseudomonadota > Alphaproteobacteria > Caulobacterales > Caulobacteraceae > Caulobacter. The sequence continues at coordinate 4,453 of JACMOF010000182.1, forward strand.
GATGTCGCCCAGGCGGTGAACCTCTCGGACCTCTGCCTGGTGGTTGGACGTCCCTCGTTCCTGGACCTGGCCCCGATCGTGCGCTCGGCCGAGGCCGTGCGGCGGCTCGGCAAGAGCGGCTTCGTTGTGCTTAACCAGGCCCACACCAGAAAGGCCGAGGTGGCGCCGGTCGCCTATCCGGACATCCTCGAGGCCCTGCGCTTCTGCGGCCTGCCCTTGGCGCCGTACGGCCTGCGGGCGCGCGACGTCTTCCAGACGGCCATGGCGAACGGCCGCTGCGTGCCCGAGTGCGAGGGCGCTGGCCCGGCCGCCCGCGACCTGGAACGGCTTTGGGCCTTTGTCGAAGCGCACATGGTCGTCAGCCGCGCACAGCCGGCCAGGACCGCATTGGCCAGTTGATCTCGCCTTTCACGATCGACCGATCGCTGGCTAGAGCATTTTTCGAGCGAAGTGGTTCCGGTTCGCGTGAAGAAAAATGCGTCAAAACAAAAGATTAGAGCTCACGGCCTGACGCAGTCAGGTCGGGAAATGCTCTAGCGGTCGCCGCCTGTTCAGTTGAGTGCTGAAGGACGCCATCGACTGGGCCTCGCGCGGCCCTCCCTCGGCCTTGGACGGCAAGCTCGCCTGCATCATCGGCGCCTCGCCCGGTGTCACCGGCACAGTCCGCGCCCAGGACGCCCTGCGCCAGTCGCTGCGCATGGTCTCGGCCCAATGCTGGCCGCTCAGCGAGATGCTGGTCGGCCAAGCCCACACCAAGATTGAGGCCGCCGTACTTATGGACGAGAATACCACCGCCTATCTCGGCCGGCGCCTGGCGGCGTTCGTGTAGCGTGTGCGGAATGTGGGTGGTTTTACTCAAACTTCTTCGGGTCGTAGTCGGCCCCGAAGTCCAGCACGAACAGCGGCCCCAGCACCAGGGTCTGTCTGGCGCCGGCCAGCTGTAGCGAGACGCTGGCCTGGCCCTTGTCGGCGTCGATCGTCGCTCGGCCGCGCGAGGTGTAGATCTTCCATTCGGAGCCGGTGATGGCGATCGGCGTGCCCTCGACGATGCCGCCCCAGGGCTCGGCCGCCTGCTGGATCCGCACCGCGCTGACCGTGCCCGAGGCCGGGCCGCCATCGACGGGTTCGGCCTTGGCGTAGAAGGCCACCATCAGCACGTCACCCTTGGTGATCTTGCCCTGCACCGCCTGGCTAGCCCCGATGGTCCAGGGCTTGTCCGGCGCTGCCGTGGCCACCTGCACCCGCAGGCCGCCGCCGCCCGCCACGGCCTTGTCCTTGACGTAGCTGTTCGTCTGGCCCGGACCGTATAGGGTCCAGGACGTCGATGGCTTGTTGATCGCGTATTTCATGATGTCTTCGGCCGACGAGGCCGGCCGGACGGTCGCCAGGCCCAGGGCCGCGACGGCGGCCAGCAGTACGATCTTGCTCATGGTGTTTCCCCCTTCTGCGACGTCATGCGCCGCGTGGCCGCCCGTGGTCGGGCGATAGGTCGTTTGCTCCCCCGGGCCGCCCGCCATGCGCGACGGCCTCGTTATGATGATAGCGGTACCGCTAGTGTCCTGCCGACGCAAGAACCCCGGTTTTCGGCGTCATGCCGCGTTGCGCCGCGGCAAGCGGGGGCGTAAAGACCGCCGCAATCCTGAAACCGGTCTTTCGAGTCCACGTCCTCCCAGGGGAGTCCTGAACTATGTCGCTCGAGTCCGCCGCCCTGCGGCGCATCGCCCCTTCGGCCACCATCGCCATCAGCGCCAAGGCGCGCGCCCTGAAGGCCGCCGGTCGCGACATCATCGCCCTGTCGGCGGGCGAGCCGGACTTCGACACCCCCGATAACATCAAGGAAGCCGGAATCGCGGCGATCCGCGCCGGCAAAACCAAGTACACCGACCCCGACGGCATGCCCGAGCTGAAGGCCGCGATCTGCGCCAAGTTCAAGCGCGAGAACGGCCTGGACTACAAGCCAAGCCAGGTTCACGTCGCGCCGGGTGGCAAGCCGGTGATCTACAACGCCCTGGTCGCCACTCTGGACCCGGGCGACGAGGTGATCATCCCCGCCCCCTACTGGGTGTCTTATCCCGACATGACCCTGCTGGCCGGCGGCACGCCGGTGGCCGTGGAGACTACCGCCGAGAGCGGCTTCAAGATCACGCCGTCCGCCCTGGAAGCGGCGATCACGCCCCGCTCCAAGTGGCTGATCATCAACAGCCCGTCCAACCCCTCGGGCGGCGCCTATACTCGCGCCGAGCTGCAGGCCATCGCCGACGTACTGCTGCGCCATCCGCAGGTCTGGGTGCTGACCGACGACATGTACGAGCACCTGGTGTTCGACGACTTCGAATTCACCACCATCGCCCAGGTTGAACCCAGGCTCTATGACCGCACCCTGACGATGAACGGTGTGTCCAAGGCCTATGCCATGACCGGTTGGCGGATCGGCTATGCGGCCGGTCCCGAGCCGTTGATCAAGGCCATGGCCAAGATGATCAGCCAGACGACCTCGAACCCCTCGTCCATCTCGCAATGGGCGGCGCTGGAGGCCCTGAACGGCACGCAGGACTTCATCAAGCCGCACGCCAAGCTGTTCCAGGAACGTCGCGACCTGGTGGTGTCGATGCTGAACCAGGCGGCCGGTTTGCACTGCCCGACCCCGGAAGGCGCGTTCTACGTCTATCCATCCTGCGCCGGCCTGATCGGCAAGACCGCGCCCAGCGGCAAGGTTATCGAGAGCGACGAGGACTTCGCCGTCGAACTGCTGGAGACCGAAGGCGTGGCCGTGGTCCACGGCGCGGCGTTCGGCCTGTCGCCGTTTTTCCGCATCAGCTACGCCACCGCCAACGACGTTCTGGAAGACGCCTGCACGCGCATCCAGCGCTTCTGCGGCAATCTGAAATAGGCTCCAGGCGATTTGGGGATGCACACCCACCGCGCTGCGCAAGCGGTCGGCTAAACGCCTTGTTATGAGCGTGCATCCCCGCCTGTTCCACGTCATCGCGTAAAAATCGCAACCCTTTGCTCGCGAACCGCGCTAACGGTCCGCGTCGCACGTCTGTGACAAAGGAGGTCGCCGCATGGCCCGTACGCCTAACTATTCTTTCGAACGTCAAGAGCGCGAGCGCCTGAAGGCCAAGAAGGCCGCCGAAAAGGCCGCTCAGAAGGCCGCCGAGAAGGCCGCGCAAAATCCCGACGAGTCCCCTCGGACCCCGACTGACGACTAATGTCCGACGACCAGTGAAAGACGGCCTATGCCCAGTTCTACCGCGTTCAACCATGAAACCGTCGTCCTCGACGGCGAGCACTTCAGCGACTGCGAATTCCGCGACTGCCGTCTGACCTTCGCTGGCGGCAAGGCCCCGGTGTTCGACAACTGCAAGATCGTGGACTGCGAGTGGAAGTTCGAGGGCGCGGCCGAACATACCCTGGCGCACCTCAAGGCCGTCTGGAACGCCGGCGGCAAGGCCCCGGTGCAGGCGATGATCAAGGACATCACCGGCGGCGGACGCTGATCACCGCCGCTTGTTCTTGGAGGACCTGAATGCCAGGGGCGGTCCAGCGGGGCCGCCCTTTCTTGTCGACAGGTCCACAAAGCCAAGGCCGACGGTTATTCCCTAGGCTCATCGTCGATCCAGTCCGTCAGTCCTTCACGCGCGTGCACCTCGCGCAGGGACGGCATGGCGCGCATCCCCGCCAGGTAGCGGGCGATGTTGGGCCACATGGTCGCGGGCCTGGGCATGTTGCGCGACCAGCGCATCAGCATGGTCGCCAGGAAGTCGACGGTCGATAGCCACTCGCCCAACATGTAGGGGCCTGGCTGGGCCGCCAGGTGGGCGTCGATGCGGTCCCAGATCGCCGCCAGTCGCGCTGCGGCATTGGCCGTCACCGCTTCCGTCGCAGCCTCTCCAGCCGGCTCATGCGGATAGAACCAGGCCCGGAAGCCCGGCATCGCGGTATTGGCCAGATACACCATCCACTGCAGCCAGGCCGCGCGCTCTGGCGCGCCCACCGCCGGGGCCAGGCCCCGATCGGGATGACGCTCGGCCAGGAGCATCAGGATCGCCGCCACCTCGCAGACTGGCGCGCCGTCGACGATCAGGGTCGGCACCACGCCGCTGGGATTGAGCTTCAAATAGTCGGGGCTTTTCTGCACGCCCGTGGCCGTGTCGATCAGCGTCAGCTCAAACGACACGGCCATCTCGATCAGCATCCAGTGGGCCGCCAAGCTGGCCGTGCTGGGACAGTAGTAGAGCCGATACATGCGAAAATCCCTCACCCGAGACGGACGAGGGATCGTTCAGAGCAGCCGAGCTGTCAATCGCCGTGCGATGAACGTCAGTGCTTCTCGCGCCACTGGGCCTTGGCGTCGTCCTGGGTCAGCGAAAGATGCACGGCGTCTTCGTCGATATGGTCGATCCAGCTGATCGGGATCAGGTGGTGCTTGAACCCGCCGCCAAGATCCAGCTTAGCCAGCTCGATCTCGTCGCCGAGCACATGGTCCACGCGACCGACATGCCCGCCGTCCGAGCCGACGACTTCCAGATGTTCGCGGATTTGCGAGATGTCGATCATGGTGGTTCTCCGATGGATGAAAACGTTCGGAGAGCCAACGGGCCAACGGGCCGCGGGGTTTCACGAAGCTCTTGCGAGGCGCGAATGTTCTTTACATGTTCTGCTCAAGGGTGAGGTTGGCTGTTCAGCGTGAAGCTTTGCGACCTTCGCCATCCTTGGCTATCAGTCGTCACCCGTCCGATGAGGAATGACAGATGATCAGACCGCTCGCCGCCGCGTTGCTGCTGATACTGACTGGCGCGGCGACTGCCTCGGCCCAGACGGCGTCGGAGGCCGTCGCGAGCGCTCCTGCCCCCGTCGCCGCTGCGTCGGTTACGCCCCTGCCCCGAGTCGACGCGGTGTTCGCCCCCGACGGCGTCACCCTGACGGACGGCGGCAAGAGCGTGCTGTTCTACCGCACCGCGCCCGCCGATCCGCACGAGTCGGGCCGCCTGAACTATGTCCACCCGATCTGGGCGCCCGACGGAGCCGTGCTGACGGAGGATCGGCCCGCCGACCACCTGCACCAGCGCGGCGCCTTCTGGAGTTGGCATCAGGTCATCGTCGACGGCAAGAATGTCGCCGACGGCTGGTTCATGAAAGGGCTGACCTTCAATGTCCGCGAAAAGCGTTTCAAGGGCGACAGCGCGGGTGGCGGGACGCTGCTGGTCAATGCCGACTGGATCGTCAGTTCCGGACCCGAGGTGGCCTATGTGGCGCGCGAGACCACCAAGGTGCGGGTGTATCCGCTGAAGAGCGGCGCTCGGCGCATCGATTTCGACACGGTGATCACCGCGCGGTCCGAAACCCTGGCCTTGGGCGGCAGCGACGACGACAAGGGCTATGGCGGGTTCTCGATCCGGTTGGTCAAGCCCGACCGCTTGGCCTTCGGCTCGAACGGCAAGGCCGTGGCGCCGGCGGTCGGGCCCGTCGAGGCCGGCAAGGCCATGGGCTTCGCCTGGACGCCGGGCGGCGGGGCTCCGGCCTGGACCGTGGGCCTGGCCTGCAAAGCCAACGGCGCGCCGATCACTCGCTGGATCCTTCGCAAGGAGCTGTCGATGCAGAACTGCGTCTTCCCCGGTCGCGCGCCCTTCGTCCTCAAGCAGGGCCAGACCTTGCGCCTGCAATCCACCCTCATCCTGCGGCCAGCGACGCCTCCCAAGAAGAAGGGCTGAGCCTTGGCCGAGATCCTCAACCTCAATCAGGCCCGCAAGGTCAGGGCCAAGACAAACGCCAAGACCCAGGCGGTCGAGAACCGCGCCAAGTTCGGCCGCACCAAGGGCGAAAAGGTCGCCGAGGCGGCGCTAGCCGAGAAGCTCAGGCGTGATTTGGACGGGGCCAAGCGGGACGGCCAAGACGAGGACTGAGGGGTCGCCGGGGAGACGGGGAAGCGAGCCGTCTCAGGGACCAGTTCCTTAGCGAGGAGCCAGATACCGCATGGGCTTGGGCGGCGTCGGGTTCTGAACGGCGCTTTCCGCGGAGCCGGCCATCCGCCGCGACGTCCTGGCTCGCCGAAATGCCGCCGCTAGATGCTGCAGCGCCAGCACCCAACCAAAGCTGGTTTCCTTATGGGTCTTGATCGCTTCGTCCATCATCGTCGCCTTCCCTGCGCTGCGATGACTGGAAAATCGCGTTTTTGCCATTGGATGACAAACGGGGCCTCCTTGGGTAAACATAAGCCTTACTTATGTCAGACATCCTCGCCACCTTGCCGCTCAGCGCGATCCGGATCTTCGAAGCGGCCGCGCGCCTGAAGAGCTTCACCAAGGCCGCCGACGAGCTGGGCGTCAGCCAGGCCGCCGTCAGCTGGCAGGTCAAGGCGCTGGAGCAGCGCCTGGATCAGTTGCTGTTCACCCGCCTACCCCGCGAGGTCTTGCTGACCCCCGCCGGCGAGCGACTGTCGCGGGCCGCGACCGAGGCCATGGCGATCCTGCGCATGGCGCTGTCGGACCTGATCGATACGGGCGAGGGCGTGCTGTCGATCACCACCGTCCAGAGCCTGGGCGCCCAATGGCTCGCCCCACGCCTGGGCGGCTTCCAGGTGGCCCACGCCAAGCTGGCCGTACGGCTGGAGACCTCCAGCCGCGTCGTGGATCTGCAGCGCGAGAGTGTCGATCTGGCCCTTCGCGGCGGATGGGGTCAGTGGCCTGGCCTGGAGAGCCACTTCCTGGCGCCATCGATCCAGACCGCCCTGTGCACACCCACCTTCCTGGCGCGGATCGGCGGCCTGGCCACGCCGGCCGACCTCGTCGACGCCCCGCGCATCGGCTCGGCGGCCGAGTGGGCGACCTGGTTCGACGCGGCGGGCGTGGCCCCCTGCGACACGCGCGTCGCGCCGCGCCTGATGGCCGACGCCCAGGCGCTGGAAGTGGCCTCGGCCCTGGCCGAGCAAGGCGTGGCCCTAGGCTCGCCGATCTTCTACGCCCAGGACATCGCCCAAGGCCGCCTCATCGCGCCCTTCGATGTCGTCGCGCAGTATGGCGGCGGCTATTGGATCACCTATCCCGCCGAACGCCGCCGGGTGCGCAAGATCGCCGCCTTCCGCGACTGGATCCTGGCCCAGGCGGCTGGGGACCCATTGATCGCGCGGTATCGACATCTGGGCGGCGCCTGAGCGCGCCCTGCCCGTCGCTTATTGCGGCGTGAAGCGATCGCGATAGTGCGCCGGGATGGCTTGATAGACCGTGTTTGGCCCGACCTTCAGCAGCTTGCGGGCCTCGTCGAGCGGCAGGGCGAAAAGAGCCGGATAGTCCACTTCCGGCAGCCACGCCGCCGCGCGGCCGTTGCGCCAGGCCTCGCGCACGGCCTTGCGGTAGGGCTGACCGGTCTTCTGCTTGGTGAACTGGCGTGCGCCGGCCAGGGCGATGAGGGCGAAGCCCAGATTGCGGGTCTGGGCGTAGGAGAAGGCCACCACGCAGACCTCGCCCAGCGAGTCGGTGCCGTAGCCGGTCAGCACATGCCAGACGTCGTGCACGTCGCGCATGCGCCGGCCGTACCAGGCCAGGGGGTGCGGAGCGTCGATGTCGCCATCGACGACCTTGCGGCTCTCATTGGCCAAGCCCTCGGCGGTCAGGCCGCGCGGGGCGATGAAGTCGCGATAGCCCGCGCCCACCGTGCCGGGCCCGAACTGCGCGAGCCAGCTCTTGTCCGACAGGCGTTCGGCGAACTCTTCACGTTCATAGGCGATGCGGCCGCCCTGCGCCGTGCGCATAAGGCGCCGATAGCCCTCGACCACCGACGTGCCGGAGAGGGCGCGCATGATCTCGAACACCTGGGCGGTGTCTTCCTTGTCGGCGATCAGGCGCCGTACGGCCCTGAGCGCCCGCAAAGGCTGCATCTGGAAGGTGTCGCGTTGGCGCCGAACCGGCTGCCGAGTGTTTTGATCATCGAGGGCTTGCGTGGCGGTGATCATGAGGCATGCTCCGGCTGAACCCCATAAAGATGACATTGCGTCATTTTTAATCAAGGGGGTTCGGCGATCCCCGCTACGCGAATATCACTGGCGAGATGGGACGGGCGAGATGGGCAGTCTGAAAAAGCGTTCGATCAACCTGGCCGGTCACGCCACCTCGCTGGCGCTGGAGCCGGAGTTCTGGGCCGTGCTGCAGAGCGCTGCGGCGGCCAACGCGATTAGTATCGCCGGCCTGATCCAGCGCATCGACGCCGGACGCGGCGAGCGGCCCCTGGCTTCGGCCTGCCGGGTCTATGCCTTGCAGTATGGGCAGGCCCAATAGGCTAGAGCATTTTTCGAGCGAAGTGGTTCCGGTTCGCGTGAAGAAAAATGCGTCAAAACAAAAGATTAGAGCTCACGGCCTGACGCAGTCAGGTCGGGAAGTGCTCTAGGTCTCCGCCTTGGGCCCAGGCCTCGGCAACGGGGAAGGCTGCGGATCGGGCATCGGTATACGCGGCAGGCGTGGCAAACCGGGCGCGGCGGGCATTCGCAGCACGATGTCGTTCGATCGAATTGCCAGCAAACCCGTGCGCCAGCTGCTCCACACCAGGGCGACGACGAAAAGCAGGACGACCACCAAGGCCAGTCCTGCCCATCCGATCAGCTGGAGTGGCTGGCCGTTGCGATGACGCGCCATGGCCTGCTTCTACTTCGGCGCGTCCGGAACCTTGGGCGCGTCCAGCTGCGGCGCGGAAACGTTGATATCGACGCTCTTCTTGTGGCTCACGCCGCCCGTGAAGACGAAATAGGCGATCACCGCCACCACGACCACCAGGGCGCCGATGATGAACGCCATGCCGGCGTTGCCGCCCCCGCTCGTATTACCTTCAGCCACTTGATCTCTCCGTGAATTGTCGTCCCGCCGAACAAACGGCAGGCGCCAGTCGTGGTTCCGACACGTGGCGCGCACCGAAGGATTCCCGTTTTGGTCTCGCTTCCAACAGGTAGCACTTAGTGCTATATTTTCGTGATGACTGAGACCAATTAAGTCAGGCGGGTCTTCAAGACGGCTTGGTTCACCGGGGCGGCCAAAAAGGCGCTGATCAAGGACGACGAGCTTTGCGCGGCAGCGTCAGCGGCCGAGGCGGGCCAAGCCGATGATCTGGGCGGCGGGGTGTTCAAGAAGCGCCTCGACAAGAACCGTAGCCGCAGCATCATCCTGGCCAAAGGTCGAAGGTATTGGGTTTACGCCTATCTGTTCGCCAAGAAGGACAGGGCAAATATCGACGACGACGAATTGAGGGCCTTTCGCAAGCTGGCCGACCTCTACGCTGGAAAGACCGATGTGGAGATTGACGTGGAGCTACAGGCCAAGGTGATTGTGGAGATCTGTCATGACCAAGCGCAAGTTTAAGAGCGACGCCTTCGAGGCGATCCATGACAACGTCGCCGGGATGTATCGGGCCGGCACGATCAACAAGGCCACGATGCGCGACTTCGACGCCACGTGCCTCACCGTGCCGCCGATGATCGAGCCCGCGCAGATCAAGCAGCTTCGCGAAAGCAACCATGTCAGCCAGCCGGTCTTCGCCCGCTATCTCAATACCAGCGAAAGCACGGTTGAGAAGTGGGAGGCCGGCGCCAAGAAGCCCAGCGGCGCGGCGCTCAAGTTGCTGGCGATTGTGCAAAAGCACGGGCTGCAGATTTTGGCCTAACCGGCAGACTTGGTAACCCCTGCGACATCTCCGGCCCGAGGGCTTAAGCCGGGCGAAGTTTGTGCTACATATGTTCCATGTCTTCCGTCTTCGACTCGTACCCGCCCGCCCCCCCGTCCGCCGACGACTTCCCCGGCGACCTGCCCGCCCCGCGCATCTCCGACCTGGCCCGCCCGCGCGGACCGGAGCGCCCGGTCGCGAACTATTTCGAAGGGCTGAACCCCGAACAGCGGGCCGCTGTCGAGGCCACCGAGGGTCCCGTCCTGGTGCTCGCGGGCGCAGGCACAGGCAAGACCCGGGTTCTGACCACCCGCCTGGCTCACATCCTGGCGACGGGCCGGGCGCGGCCTTGGGAGCTGCTGGTCGTCACCTTCACCAACAAGGCGGCGAAGGAGATGCGCGAGCGGATCACCCACATCATCGGCGACGAGGCCGAGGGGCTGCGTTGGCTGGGCACTTTCCACTCGGTGGCCGCCCAGACCCTGCGCCGCCACGCCGAGCTGGTGGGCATGAAGTCCAGCTACACGATCATCGACAATGACGACCAGGAACGGCTGCTCAAGCAGCTGATCGAGGCCGACAATATCGACGCCAAGCGCTGGACGCCGCGCATCCTGGCCGGACTGATCGACCAGTGGAAGAACCGCGGCTGGACCCCTGACCGCGTGCCGGCCAGCGAGGCCGGCGAGTTCGCCAACGGCAAGGGTATCGCGCTGTACCGTCAGTACCAGGAGCGGCTGCGCATCCTCAACGCCTGCGACTTCGGCGACCTGCTGCTGCACAACATCACAATCTTCACTAGCCATCCCGACGTGCTGGCCGATTTCCAGCGCCGCTTCCAGTACGTGATGGTCGACGAATCCCAGGACACCAATGTCGCCCAGTATCTGTGGCTGCGGCTGCTGGCCCAGGGCCGACAGAACGTCTGCTGCGTGGGC
>JACMOF010000183.1 GCA_014378155.1 Caulobacter sp.
ACGTCATAGACGACCCGATTGACCCCCCGGACTTCGTTGATGATCCGAGTGGCGGTCTTGCCCAACACATCCCACGGGAACTCGAAAAAGTCGGCGGTCATGCCGTCGGTCGAGGTCACGGCGCGCAGGGCCAGCACGTTCTCGTAGGTGCGGGCGTCGCCCATGACCCCTACCGTTTTCACGGGGAGGAGAACGGCGAAGGCCTGCCAGATCTGGTCATAGAGGCCTGCCTTGCGGATCTCGTCGAGATAGATGGCGTCGGCCTGCTGGAGCACATCGACCTTCTCGGGGGTAATGTCGCCCGGGATGCGGATCGCCAGACCTGGACCGGGGAACGGATGACGGCCGACGAAGGCCGGCGCCAGACCCAGCTCGACGCCCAGGGCGCGCACCTCGTCCTTGAACAGCTCGCGCAGCGGCTCGACCAGCTTCAGCTTCATGAAATCCGGCAGGCCGCCGACATTGTGGTGGCTCTTGATCACCGCCGAGGGGCCGCCGCGCGCCGAGACGCTCTCGACCACGTCGGGATAGAGGGTGCCCTGGGCCAAGAAGTCGGCGCCGTCGATCTTGGCGGCCTCGCGATCGAAGATGTCGATGAACTTGCCGCCGATGATCTTGCGCTTGGTCTCCGGATCGCTGACCCCGGCCAAGGCGCCCAGGAACTCGTCGCCGGCGTCCACATGGACCAGCGGGATATTGTAGTGGTCGCGGAACAGGGTCACCACCTGCTCGGCCTCGTTGTGACGCAGCAGGCCCGTGTCGACGAACACGCAGGTCAGCTGGTCGCCGATCGCCTCGTGGATCAGCACGGCGGCCACCGAGCTGTCGACGCCGCCCGACAGGCCGCAGATCACCTTGCCGGTCCCGACCTGTTCGCGGATCTTGCCGACCATCTCCTGGCGGAAGGCGGCCATGGTCCAGTCGCCCTTCAGGCCGGCCAGCTTGAGGAAGTTGCGATAGATCTGGGCCCCGTTGACGGTGTGCACCACCTCGGGGTGGAACTGGACGCCGTAGATCTTGCGGGCGTCATTGGCGATGGCGGCGAACGGCGCGCCGGTCGAGGTGGCTATCACCTCGAAGCCTTCGGGAATGGCGGTGACGCGGTCGCCGTGGCTCATCCACACGGTTTCCAGTTCACCAACACCGGCCAGACCCTCGAACAGCGGGCTGTCCTTGCCCACGGTCAGTTCCGCGCGCCCGAATTCGCCGGCATGGCCGCCCTCGACTTGGCCGCCCAGCACGTCGCACAGCAATTGTTCGCCATAGCAGACCGCCAACAGCGGCACGCCAATCTCGAACAGCTTCTTGCCGATGCGGGGGCTGTCGGCCTCCAGCACGCTGGCGGGACCACCCGACAGGATGATGGCCGAGGGGGCGTAGTCGTCGACCAGGGCCTCGGCCTTGTCGAACGGGTGGATTTCGCAATAGACGCCCGCCTCGCGCACCCGACGGGCGATCAGCTGGGTCACCTGGCTGCCGAAATCGACGATCAGGACGCGCTGGTGGTGGGTTTCAGTGGTCATGCGCGGGTCCTTTTCAGTGTCGTCATTCGGTGTCGGATCCCCTGCCCCGGCGGGAGAAGACTAGGCCGTGCGTTCCATTACCGCCGTGAAGAAGCCGTCGGTGCCGGCGCCCTTGGGCGTCAGGCGCAGATGGCCCTGCGGAGTGAGGTATTGCTGCACGCCGTCCAGCTTAATCGGCACGGTGGAGAAGCCCGGATGGCGTTCGAGGAAAGCCGCGACGCGGTCCTCGTTCTCCTCGACCAGCAGCGAACACGTCACATAGATCAGTCGACCGCCCACCTTCACGAAGTCGGCCGCATCGGTCAGCACCGCGTCCTGCTCGATCTGGCGCTTGGCCAGCTGATCGGGCGACAGCCGCCACTTGGCGTCCGGGTGACGGCGCCACGTGCCCGAGCCCGTGCAGGGCGCGTCGACAAATACCAGGTCCAGCTTGCTCTCTAGACCTTTCAGCGGCTCGCCCTCGATCGGCGAGCGGATTTGCAGGTTGCGCACCCCGGCGCGTTGCGAGCGGCGGATGGTGTCGGCCAGCCGGCGGGGGTCGCTGTCGTGAGCGTAGATCTGGCCGCTGTTGCCCATGGCGGCTGCCAGGGCCAGGGTCTTTCCCCCGCCCCCGGCGCAGAAATCAAGCACCTGCTTGCCCTTGATCGGACCTGCCGTGGCGGCGGCGATCTGCGAGCCCAGGTCCTGGACCTCGAACCAGCCCCTGGAGAAGGCCGGCACGGCCTCGACAGACGGAGTACGGTCAGCGGCTTGCGGCGCAGGAATGCGGAAGGCCGCCTCAAGCACGCCAGCGGGCTCGGCGCCGATGGCGGCTACGGCCTTGGCGCCGCGCGGCACGTCGGTCTTCAGAAAGTTGATGCGGAGGTCGACCGGCGCGCGTTGCGACAGCGCCGCCATCTCGGCCGCCCGGTCTTCGCCCAGGGCGCGGGTCAGGAAGGGCTCCAGCCAGTCAGCATAGTCGCCGGCGATGGCGGCGGGCGCCTCGGCGATCGACCGCGGCGACGCGATGGCGGCCAGTTCGACCTCGGTCAGGACGCCGGGTCCATGCTCTTCGCCGACCGCCTCGGCGATGCGCTCGACGGACCAGGCCCAGTCGTGGGCCAGCACGCCCAGCACCACGCCGCGAACACTGTCGTCGCCCATCATCCAGCCCAGCGAGCGCTTGCGGCGCAGGGCGTCCAGCGCCAGGCCGGAGACGAAGGCCCGATCCTTCGAACCGGCATAGCGGGCGCTCTCGCCCCAGCGCTTCAGCGCCATCCGTACAGGGAAGTGGCGCGTCTCGATCTCGGTGAGAACCTCGATCGCCGCTGTCAGTCTACCGCCGTCACGCATGTTGTTTTCAGATCACCAAGGCCGCCAGGATCAGGCCAATGCCGACCAGGGAAGCAAGCCAGACCAGCGAGCGGATGACCGGCACGCCGAAGGCATAGAGAAAGATATAGACCACCCGCGCGCCGACATAGAGCGCGGCGCCGCCGCAGGTCAGCGTTCCGAGCCGGCCGCCGAGATAGGCGACGAGCACGGCCACAGCGAAAAACGGAAAGGTTTCGCGGAAATTGGCGAAGGCGCGTTGCAGGCGCCCAGCCATTCCCGTGAGCTCCACCGGCGTATCGCGGGGACCGACATTCCACTTCAGACCGCGCTGCGGCTGGGCCGCGGCGCTCGCCCACAACAGGTGGACGAGGCCGATCACCACGGCTGCCGCCAGCATCTGGAGTTCGAAGGCCATCCGCACGGCGCTAGACCGCGCTCGGATAGTTGGGCGCTTCCCGCGTGATCATCACGTCGTGGACGTGGCTTTCACGCAGGCCGGCGCCGGTGATCCGCACGAAGCGAGCCCGCTTCTGGAACTCGGCGATGTCGGGCGCGCCGACATAGCCCATGGCCGCCCGCAGACCGCCCACCAGCTGGTGAAGCACCGGAGCGATGGTGCCCTTGAACGGCGTCTGGCCTTCAATACCTTCGGGAACCAGCTTGAAGCTGTCGGTGACTTCCTTCTGGAAGTAGCGGTCGGCCGAGCCGCGCGCCATGGCCCCCACCGAGCCCATGCCGCGATAGCTCTTGTACGAGCGGCCCTGGTAGAGGAACACCTCGCCCGGAGCCTCCTCGGTGCCGGCGAACATTGACCCCAGCATGGCGGTCGAGGCCCCGGCCGCGATGGCCTTGGCCAGGTCGCCCGAATATTTGATGCCGCCGTCGGCGATGACGGGCGTTCCGCTCTCTCTGGCGGCGCGGACGGCCTCCATGATCGCGGTCAATTGCGGTACGCCCACGCCAGCGACGATGCGAGTGGTGCAGATGCTGCCTGGACCAATGCCGACCTTGACCGCGTCGGCGCCGGCGTCGATCAGGGCGCGCGCGGCGTCGTAGGTGGCGATGTTGCCGGCCACGATCTGCACGCGGTTGGCTTCGCGCTTAAGTCGGGAGACCGCCGCCGTCACCTGGCTTGAGTGGCCGTGGGCCGTGTCGATGACGACCACATCGACGCCAGCGTCGACGAGACCCATCGAACGCTCAAAGCCGACGTCGCCGACCGTGGAAGCCGCGCCAACCAGCAGGCGGCCCTTGTCGTCCTTGGCGGCCAGCGGGTGGGCCTGGGCCTTCTCGATATCCTTGACGGTGATCAGGCCGACGGCATGGAAGCCGTCGTCGACGACGATCAGGCGCTCGATCTTGTGCTTGCGCAGCAGCTCGCGCGCCTCGCGCGGATCGACGCCTTCACGCACCGTGATCAGGTTCTCGCGGGTCATGATCGCCGAGGCCGGGACCTTGTCGTCGCCTTCGAAACGCATGTCGCGGTTGGTCAGGATGCCGACCAGCTTGCCCGAGCCACGCTCGACCACCGGGAAACCCGAGATCTTGCGGCGGGCCGTGATCTCGCGGACCTCGGCCAGGGTGGTGTCTGGGTGGATGGTCAGCGGATTGATGACCATGCCGCTTTCATAGCGTTTCACTTCGCGCACGTGGTCGGCCTGTTCATCGACCGTCATGTTGCGGTGCAGGATGCCCATGCCGCCGGCCTGAGCCATGGCGATGGCGAGGCGGCTTTCGGTCACGGTGTCCATCGCGGCGGACACGAGCGGGATGTTCAGACTGATTTCACGCGTGAATTTGGTCTCGGTCGTCACCTGGGTGGGCATGACGTCGGACGGACCGGGTTCGAGCAAAACGTCGTCGAAGGTGAGCCCTTCGCGAATCTCCATTGGAGTCTCCATTTTGCGAGCCGCGTATACCTACGGGAGGCCGCCGTGTCGACCCGCTTGGCCATGAAGGACGCGAATTCCGCTCACCCTTCGGGGTGAAAGGCGACGGAAAGTCGCTCCGCGAGCTCCCGCAGCCGCCGATCACCTGTCCATAGCCTCGCGTCAGTCGTCAGCCTTACGGCCGCCAGGAGATGAGCGTCCACATAGCCGACGCCCTCGCCGGGGAGGCTATGGGCTTCGATGAAAGTCATCACCTCTTCGTCTCGCGCTTGAGCGGCCTGCGGCAACTGCGTGAGGGCTTCCAGAACCTCGCGCCGATTCCGCAGGTTGCCGAGCGCCAGCTCACCGACCACGAAGGGATGCGAGATCACCCGTCCGTCTTCAAGCAACCGCGTCAGCATGAGGTTCGATGTTCGGAGATGATCGATCCAGACCGACGTGTCGACGAGGATCACGCCGGTTCGGGCCGCCGACGAGGAACGCTTGCGACATCGGGCTCGCTTCCGCCGAGGCGAGCGAGGCGACGCGCGCTTTCACGTTCCACCAAGGCTTTTAGAGCCTCGCGGACCAGCGCGGTCTTTTCTTCGATGCCTGTGAGCGCGGTCGCTCGCGCCAAGAGATCGTCATCGAGCGCTAGGGTGGTTCGCATCGTCAGTTCCACGTTCGCATGAAATATGACATCAAACGATGCGAAAATCCATGCTTAACGATCAGCGCCCCTTGAACCCCGTCGCGACCAGAAAGACCTCGGAGCTGTCGCTGCGGCTGGCCTTGGGCTTGAAGTGCACGACCTTGGTGAAGTTCTTCTTCAACTGGGCGATCACCGCCGCCGTCTCGCCGCCTTGAAAGGCCTTGGCGACGAAGGCGCCGCCTGGTTTGAGCACCTCGATCGCGAAATCGGCGCCGATCTCGATCAGGCCGACAATGCGCAAGTGATCGGTCTCGCGATGGCCGACGGTGTTGGGAGCCATGTCGGACATGACCAAGTCCGGCGCGCCACCCAACAACTCCAGCATCTTGGGCGGACAGGCCGGGTCGGTGAAGTCCATTTCCAGGATATGCGCGGGCGCGACGGGATCGACCGGCAGCAGATCGACGCCGACGATGTCGGTGACCCCGCGCTCCGTGGCCATCTGCAGCCACCCACCCGGCGCGCAGCCCAGGTCGATGACGCGGGCGCCCTTCTTGAAGAAGTGGTGCTTGTCGTCGATCTCGCTGATCTTGAAGGCCGCGCGGCTGCGATACCCTAGGGCCCGGGCCTTGGCCGAGAACGGGTCGTTGATCTGCCGCTCCAGCCAGGCCTGCTGCGAAGGCGTACGACCAAAGGCGGTCTTCAGGCGCGCCGGCTTGGCCCGGCCGCCGTCATTGCCGCCGGCGGGCGGCTTGACCATGCGCTTGCGGGGGGGCTCGTCGTTCATGGGTTCACCGTCTCGGGCCTGGAGCGACCCGCGCCGCCGCGCCGACGCCGGCGCGGCTTCTTCTGCTGGTCGGACATCAGGGACATCAGAAGCCCCTCTCTAAGCCCCCGATCGGCGACACGCACGCGAGAACACGGCCAAAGCTCTTGAACAGCCTGCAAAATCGCCGCGCCAGCCAGGACGAGGTCGGCGCGGTCGGCGCCGATACAGGGCTCCAAGGCGCGTTCCTTGGCCGTCAGAGTCAGCAGCCGATCGGCCGCCGCCTCGCATTCGTGACGGTGCATCCACAGGCCGTCGACCACGTTGCGATCATAACGCGGCAGACCCAAATGCAGGCCCGCCAGGCTGGTGATGGCGCCGGACGTGCCGACCATGTGGGCCCGGCCACTTTCGAACAGGGCGCGCATCGGTTCGGCGTGCGGGAAGGCTTCGATCCGGCCCTTGACCTCATCGACCATGGCCCGGAACCAGCCCTCCTCCACTCGCTCGCCCTCGGGAAAGCGCTCGGCCAGGGTGACCACGCCGATCGGAATCGACAGCCAGGCCTTGATCGGCAGCCTCCAGGCGGCGAATTGCCGAGGCTTGGCGTCGAGCCCGCCTCCTTTGAGATCAACCCAGGACAGCTCGGTCGATCCGCCGCCGACATCGACGACCAACGCCGCCTCGGCCTCGCGGTCGAACAGGCTCATGCAGCCGGCCACCGACAGTTGGGCTTCTTCCTTCGGCGTGATGATCTCCAGGCGCAAGCCGGTCTCCTCGGCCACGCGGCGCACGAAATCGGGACCATTGGTCGCGCCCCGACAGGCCTGTGTCGCGACGGCCTTGATCCGAAGAACCTTGCGACGGCGAATCTTCTCGGCGCAGACCTTCAAGGCCGCCATCGAGCGGTCCATCGCCTCCTCGGACAGGCGGCCGCTCCGTGAAAGCCCCTCACCCAGCCGGACGATCCGGGAATAGGCCTCGACGACGCGAAATCCTCGTGGGGACGGGGTCGCCACCAGCAGGCGGCAATTGTTCGTTCCCAGGTCGAGCGCCGCATAGCACGACTGCTCGCCTGGCGGCCGGCGCCTGCCCGAGCCTTGAGGCTGAGGCGCGCCGGGCGCTACCTGCGCCTCCGACATGGTTGTTCCACCTTGTCTCGCAGACGACTCGAACCGAACCGCCTCACTTCAAGAGCCAGCATAGCAACGGGATTCCCCAGCCGAAAGGCGTCGCCTTGTTATCCGCCAACGGAACTCTACGTTCAGCTTCTGGTCAGAAGACTCGGATTAGGCTGCACGCATGAATTCGAGATTTGCCAAGTTCGCGATCGGCCAAGTGGTCAAACACCGGATCTTCCCGTTTCGGGGCGTGGTGTTCGACGTCGATCCCGTGTTCGCCAACACCGAGGAGTGGTGGAATTCCATTCCCGAGGACATCCGGCCGACCAAGGACCAGCCGTTCTACCATCTGTTGGCTGAAAATGACGACAACACCTATGTCGCCTATGTCTCCGAGCAGAACCTGCTGGCCGACCAGACCGGGGACCCCGTGGGCCACCCCCAGGCTGCGGTGATCTTCGAGAGTTTCGATCGGGGCGCCTACAAGCTTCGCCCCCGAATTTCTCACTAGACGCAACGTCTCTGCCGACGACCGCCGGCTATCGCGCAATTCCGAAGGGAATTTGCCGTTGGGCGGGCGTAATCTCTGCGGATGAGCGCGGATGGTTTTAGCGGCGGCCCGCCCCCAGGGGCGAGGCTTGATTGGACAATCGACCAAGGCTGGGAAAGTTACACCCAGGCCGAGCACGACGTCTGGATCACACTTTACGAACGCCAGACCGCATTGCTGCCAGGCCGGGCCTGCGACGAATTCCTGCGCGGCCTCGACGCCCTTGACCTGCACCGATCCGGCATCCCTGACTTCCATCGGATCAACGAGGAACTGCAACGCCTGACCGGCTGGAGCGTGGTGGCCGTGCCGGGCCTGGTGCCCGATGACGTGTTCTTCGACCACCTGGCCAACCGCCGCTTCCCCGCCGGCCAGTTCATCCGCAAGGCGGACCAACTGGACTATCTGAAGGAGCCGGACATTTTCCACGATGTCTTCGGCCACGTGCCGATGCTGACGGACCCAGTGTTCGCCGACTACATGCAGGCCTATGGCCAAGGCGGCCAGCGGGCGCTCAGTCTGGGACGTTTGGCCAATCTCGCTCGGCTCTACTGGTACACGGTCGAGTTCGGGCTGATCGAAACCGAGGCTGGCCTGCGCATCTATGGGGCCGGAATCGTCTCGTCGCGTACCGAATCGCTGTTCGCCCTGTACAGCGCCTCGCCCAATCGGCTGGGGTTCGATCTCGAGCGGGTGATGCGCACGCCTTATCGGATCGACGATTTCCAGCAGGTCTATTTCGTTATTCCATCGATCCAGTCCTTGCAGGCGGTCACCCTGCGCGATTTCGCCCCGCTCTATGATCGGCTGGCCGGCGCCGCCGACCTCGGCATCGCCGAGATCATCAGCGCCGACCGGGTGATCACTACCGGCAGCCAGGCCTATGCGAAGGCCGGAGGGCTCTTGGCCTCAGCGGGCGACTGATCGCCCCTGAGGCCAAACAGCAGGCGCACGCCTGGAATCCGCCTCACGATCTCGTAGGTCGCGAAACAGCCCGCGAAGGTGAAGACGATCAGAATCAAGGCCTCAAAAGGCTGGGGCAAACCCAGCTTGGCCAGATGGTGAGCCATCACCACGATCAAGGTCTGGTGCACGAGGTAGAACGGGAAGACGCCCACCGTCAGGTAGCGAAGGATGGGCCCGCCCCGGTTGAGATACTTGGCGCCGAACCCCAGGATCGCGGCGATCGCGCACCATGTGTCGGTCGTGTAGACGAAGCGCATCGCCCAACGCAGACCTTCCGGCGGGATCGGCGTGCCGGCGCGATAGACCCAGGCATAGGTCGCCCATCCGGCATAGGCCGCGACCGCCAGGCCCAAGGCAAGCCAACGCGCGGCGATCAGGCGTTCGCGAAGCACCTCCGACTTGGCCAAGCCAAAGCCGAGCAAGAAAGCCGAGAACGACACGGCGTGCACATAGTGGTCACCGACCAGGGCATGGGTTTCGCCGTAGCGCGGATAGAGCCAGGCGCGAACGAGGCCAAGAAACACGATGGGCCACAGGATCAGGCCAGGGCCGTTCAACACGCGTTCGGCGGCGGCTTGCAGGTGCTCACCCAACCGGCGCCAGATCAGCAGCAGGCCGGCCAGCACGAGGGTGTAGAACAGCAGATAGGCCACGAACCACATATGGTTCCAGGTCGGGGTGGTCAGGCAGCCGTCCGCCGAACACCAGTGACCAGACCCCGTGACATACTTGATCCAGAAATCTCCGTAGGAGAAGGCCGAGCCAGGCCCCGCCGAGTGGGCCGCCGCGTACTCGACGACCTGGTAGTAGGACTGCGGCGGCACGATCACGAACATGGCAAACAGCAGCGGCGGCAGGAGGCGCGCCATCCGCGCCCCGGTTAATTTACCTACCGTCGTCTTGTCTGCCATGAACCGGGTCGCCGCTCCGGAGACCAGAAACAGCAGAGTCAACCGCCAAGGATTGGTCACGAACATCGCCAATTCCAGGGTCTCAACGGGATGAGGCGACTTCACGTGCCACTCCCAGGGCACGTAGAACATGCCGACGTGATACAGAATCAGCAGGAAGAACGCACTGACCCTAATCCAGTCAAGATCGTATCGGCGGGTCGGGGTTGAGACGGTCGTGGTCATGAGGGCACCCGTTTGAATAAGGATGACAAGGTCGTGGCCCAGCCCCGCGCCACAGGCCAAGACCCACGGGATCAGCGGGGCTTGGCAGGGACGAGCGGAAACCGATTGGCGGCCAGCGGCGCGGTTTTCGGGATGAGCGGCGAGGAGCGGCAAGGCATTTGGCGCGCCTGGCTTCTCGGCGTGGGTCTGATCTCCTGTATCGCCGTCGTCAACGTCCTGACCATCAGGCATGACGCCTCGCGCCTTGGCACGCTGGCGCCCGCGATATGGGAGGGCAGCAGCGCCTTGGTGACGCTGGTGATCTTCGCTATTCCGGCGTTGGTGGCGCTATGGACCACGCGGGCGTCGCCACGCTGGTGGCAGGCCGCGCCCGTTCACGTTTTGGCAGTCGTGATCTATTCGATGCTGCACGTCAGCGGCTTCGTCCTGCTCCGCAAGGCAGCCTATTTCATGCTGCTGCATCAGCCTTATCAGTTCGGGTCGCTGTCCACCGAATTCCCCTACGAATTCCGCAAGGACATGATGGCCTATGGCCTGGCCTCGATCATCTGTTACCTCTCGTTGCGGCGAAGCGGACGTCAGGCGGGCATATCGGCCCCAGCGCCCTCGGCCCCGGCCACGTTTGACATCCGAGACGGCGCTCGACTCTTGCGCGTTACCGTCGATGAAATCCTGGCCGTGCGTTCGGCGGGCAACTACACCGAGTTCCTGCTCCGCGACGGTCGGCGGCCGTTGATGCGGTCGTCCCTCAACGGCCTCGAAACCCGGCTCAGCGAACACGGCTTCGTTCGTATTCATCGCTCGTGGCTTGTCAATCCGGCGCGGGTGAGCGGACTCCGGCCGGCGGGATCTGGTGACTATGCCGTCGAGCTGGGCGATATCGAGGCCCCGCTTTCGAGGCGATTCCCGACGGCGCTGGCGGCGCTGCGCGGCTAGTCGAGCAGCAGACCCATGACGATGTCGTCGTCCACGCCGCCATCCGGCAGTCGGCCGCGGGCGATCATCCGCCCCTCGATCTGAAACCCCAGGCGCTGGTAGAGCCGTTGAGCGCCGAGATTGGCCGCGCCGGTCCACAGCTCGATCCGGCGCACGGGCGGGCTGGCCTGGCGCGCGGCTTCGATCAGGGCGCGAAACAAGGCTGAGCCGACGCCCCGTCCCTGCCAGGCCGGATCGACCGCCACTGTGAGATCGGTCAGAACGTGGGCGAAGATCCGGACCTTCATTCGCTCGACGTGAAGTTCGCCGCACAGGCCGCCGTCCGCGCCAACCGCCAAAAGGTTGAAGCCCCCGTCATCCGCCGCGGACATGGCGTGGGCGACATAGTCCTCAGTGACCTCCTCCGGCTGCCGCGCTAGGCCGCCAGGCTCCGCCGCGACCCGGCGATGGAGCGCCAGGATGGCCGCCGCGTCTTCCGGCATGGCGGGTCGGACGATGAAGTCGCTCATGCTCAGGCAACTCGCTGAAATGGATAGAAGTCGCCACCGAGCTTGAGGATCGTCGTCAGCTCGTCCAACGCCTCGCGGCCCTCGACGATCAAGGAAGGGTCGATCAGGTCTGCCGGCGCCAGGCGATCGCGATAGCGGCGGGCGGCCCACAGGTTCAGGCGCTCGTGCAGCGCGGCGTCGAACCGTTGACCGGCGTTCGTCGCCGCCAGCTCGACCTCGGTCAACACGACGCGCAACCGCAGGCACGCAGGACCACCGCCGTTGCGCATGCTTTGCCGCACATCGACATATTCCACTCGACCTATGGGACCGTTGGAGCTGGCCAGCGCCTGAGCCGCCGCGTGGGCGCGTGGGTTGTCGCGGGTTTCGCCGGGGGCGAGCAGCACCAGGCGGTCCTCGCCGGGCAGGACCAGGAGCTGGGAGTTGAAGAGATAGCTTTTCACCAGGTCGTCCATCGGCAGGTCGGCTTCGCTGATCTCCACGAAGGTCGGTTCAAACAGCCCCTGGGCGGCGCGGCGCACACCGGCCTCCATCGCCGCGCGATCCTCGAAGGCCCGTTCGTGAAACAGCAGGCACTCCCGAGTGCCCACGCAGACCACGTCGTTGTGAAACGCCCCGCCATTGATCGCCGCCATGCCCTGACGCGCAAAGACACCCCGGGCCGCGCCATGCCGCCGCTCGACCGCCTCGAAGGCCTCGCGGGTCTGGCGGGCCGGATAGCGACCTTCCCAGCGCTCCCAGGCTTCGCGACCCCACACGAACAGGTTGACGCCGGCCTCACCGTGATCGGCGCAAAGCCGCACATGGTTGGCTGCGCCTTCGTCGGCGAAGTGCGGTTGGGCCAGCAGCGGGTCGTGCACGGCGAACCGGGCCTCGTCGGAGAACAGGCGGCGAAGAGAACGCGTGGTCTGCTCGACCTCGAGACTGCGATGCAGGTTGGTCAGCAGGTTGGCCGGCGTGAAATGCACGCGGCCATCAGCGGTATCGGCACTGGGCGTGACGGTCGCGGCATTGGCCGCCCACATCGGCGATGCCGAGCAGGACGTAGCGGCCAAGGCAGGAGCATGTTTCCACGCTGTTTCCAACACCTTGGCGTCGGAACCTGAGAAGCCGATCGACCGCAGCAGCGCCAAATCTGGCCGCTCATGCGGCGGCAGCACGAACTGCGGCAGCCCCCAGTCGGCCAGCTGGCGCATCTTGGTCAGCCCCTCCAGCACTGCGGCGCGTGGGTTGGAGGCCTCGCCGGCATTGGCCTGGCTGGCGATATTGCCGGGCGACAACCCGACATAGGAGTGTGTCGGCCCGACGAGCCCGTCGCAATTGGCCTCGACGGCGCGCGAGGTCATTCCCGCAGGCCCTTGATATCGCTAAGGGTATTGGTGACGCTTGGCGCTTCGAAACTGGCCACGGGATAGGCGCAATAGTCTGCCGCGTAATAGGCGCTGGGGCGGTGGTTGCCCGAGCTGCCAAGGCCTCCGAACGGCATGGTCCCGGCCGCGCCCGTGGTCGGCCGGTTCCAGTTGACGACGCCGGCTCGGATACGCTTCAGGAAATGCTCCCAATGCGCTGTTTCACTGGAGATAAGACCCGCCGACAGACCGTATCGGGTGGCATTGGCGGCGGCGATTGCTTCGTCGAGCGAACCGACCCGGCGCACCTGCAGCAGCGGCGCGAAAAGCTCTTCGTCGGGGATCGTCTCACCGGTCACGTCGACCAAGCCAGGCGAGACAAAGGCGCCGCTCAGCCCATCGACCGACGTCATGGCGCGCAACGCCTTGCCGGGCATCGCCTTGGATCCGGCTAAAGCCATGGCGGCGGCCCGATCGGAGATCAGCGGTCCCATGAAAGGTTCCTCCCCGCCATTCCAGGCGCCGATGACCAGGCGCTCGGCCAAGGCAGCCACCGCGTCAATCACCGCCTTCCCGCTCGCGTCGTCGCGAACGATCAGTCTGCGCGCGCAGGAGCAGCGCTGGCCAGTGGTGATGAAGGCCGACTGCACGACCAAGGCCGCCACCGCCTGGACGTCGCCGGCGTCCCAGACCACCAGCGGATTGTTGCCGCCCAGTTCCAGCGCCAGGATCACATCGGGCCGATCGGCGAAGTGGCGGCGGAAGAACGCCCCGGCCTGCGCCGAGCCGGTGAACAGCAGGCCGTCGATCTCCTGGTCGATCAGCGCCTGGCCCACCTCCCGGCCGCCCTGGACTAGGTTGACGACACCGTCCGGCACGCCCGCCGCCTCTAGCGCCTCGACCAGCAGTTGGCCGGCCAGCGGCGTTTCTTCCGACGGCTTGAAAACCACAGTGTCGCCGGCCAGCAGCGCTGGGACGATATGACCGTTAGGCAGGTGGCCGGGGAAATTGAATGGTCCCAGCACGGCCATCACACCATGCGGTCGGTGACGCAGCACGGCGCGGCCAAAGGCCATCGCGCTCTCGTGCTCGCCCGTGCGTTCCTCATAGGCCTTGATCGACGCCTCGACCTTGCCGGCCATCGAGCCCAGCTCGGCCTTGGTCTCCCAGAGCGCCTTGCCGGTCTCGCGGCTCAGGGCCTCGGCGAAGTTGCTGGTGCGCGCGACCAGCACGTCCTTGTAGCGGCGCATAACGGCGATCCGCTCGTCACGCGGACGGTCGCCCCAGGCCGGGAACGCCTTGCGCGCCGCCGCGAGCGCCGCGACCACGTCGGCCGTCGAAGCCGTCGCCTGGCGCCAGATCACCGCGCCTGTCGTCGGGTCGATCGAGACCGCCTCGGCGCCGGCGCCCGCGCGCCACACGCCATCGATGAACACGCCGCCGCTCATGCCTTCACCCGCACCATTTCGCCGTCCTGGACTCCCAGGGCCGAAGCCGCGTCGCGGCCGATGATCGCGCTCTCGCCATCGATCAGCACGGGTGTGCGCACCGCCCGAAAACTCGATACCGCCCCAGAGCAGATCAGCGCTTCCTCGCCATAGGCGTCTTCACCCAGCCTGACGCGTAGCCGCCGCCCTTCTCGCACCGTCTTGATGTCGTCGCGCCGGGCCGCCACGGTTGGGCCAGCGTCGAAGATGTCCACGAGACCGGAAAATCGGAAGCCCTCGGTCTCCAGCATGGCGCGGGCCGCCTCGCCCTCGCGATGCACCCGGCCGATGGTCTCCGAAGCGGGTTGTGGCAGCAGCTCGGCGTAGATCGGGTGTCGCGGCGCCAGATCGAGGATGAACTGGCCATCGGTCGAGGCGCTCATCATGTCGGCCTCGTCGAACTCGAGCCGGAAGAATTTGCTGGCCACGTGGTCCCAGAACGGACAGCTGCCGTCCTCGTCGAACCAGCCGCGCAGTTCTGCCAGCACCATCTCGGCGAAGCGCTGCGGCTCCAGGCCAATGAGCATGTAGCGCGACTGGGCCAGCAAGCGCCCGGCCCCGCCCTTGCGACGCTCGGGCTTGAGGAACAGCGAGCCGACCTCCGACCAGCCGGCGCACTCGTTGACCAGCACCAGGGCGCGGTGGTCGAAACGCTTGTCGAGCGTGGGAGAAGACTGCGCCAAGGTCACGACGCGGAACGAGAAATGCGGCCGCTTCAAACCCACGCCCGCCTTGACCCCGGCCACGCCGATCACGTCGCCGGCCTCCAGGTCATCGAGCATCAGGGTGTACCAAGCCTCGGGCGCGGCGACCTCGGAGTGGAAGCTGGCCTGGGACAAGGCAAGCCGGGAGCGCAGCGTTTGCTCATCCTCCGGCAGGCTGGTGAAGCCGCGGCCCGACAGGACGGCCAACTCCATCAGGCTGTCGAAATCAGCAGGCACGGCGGGACGGACGACAAGCATTCAAACAGTCTCCGCGAGGTCGGTCATGGCCGCGCGCAAGGCGGGACCGTCGATCTCGCCGCTCGCCAGCTTCATCAGGATCAGGGCCGATAGCTGGGCGCGCTCCACAAAGCTGTCTGGCCAAGCATGTTCGGCCTCGCTGTGGATGTCGCCGCCGCGCACGCCCAGCGTATCGACATTGGGCAGGCCCGAAGCGAACAGATTGTTGCCTTCGCAGACGCCGCCCGACGGCTTCCAGCCGATCTCTTGCCCCAGCAAGGCGCCGACCGCCTTCACCGCGCCGAACAGGCGCTGCTGCGCGGCGTTGAAGGGCTTGGCGCCACGGGTGACGCGGCCATGCAGGTGAGCGTGCAGGCCCTCCCCCGTGGTCGAGGCGACGATCCGATCGACCTCGTCCTGGAACCAGGCCGCGTCCTCGGCGGCCGGGAAGCGGACATTGAAGCGCACCACCGCGACGTCTGGCACCATGTTCAGCGGCGAGCCGCCGTCGATCTTGGCGATGTTGCAGGTGACGCCCTCGCGCTGGCCGTTCAGGGCGTGCAGGGCCTGGGCGATGCGCACCGCCTCCATCACCGCGTTGCGGCCGGCGGCGAAGTCGCGGCCCGCGTGGGCGGCTCGACCGTGGACCACGACGTGAAAGTTGCCCGAGCCCTTGCGAGCGCTGGCCAGCGAGCCGTCGGCCAGCGCCGGCTCGTAGGTCAGGCCGACATGCCCCAGGCGAGCGAATTCCGCCAGGATTGGGGCCGAGGCGACCGAGCCGATCTCCTCATCCGGCGACAGCAGCACGCGGTAGCCGACGCGGCCAGCCAGCGGATGACGCTCGAAAGCCTCCAGCGCCGCCAGCATCACCGAGATTCCGCCCTTCATGTCGGCGATGCCCGGTCCGTGCAGGGCCCCGTCGGCGCGCGTCGTCACGGTCTGGAAGCTGCTGGTTTCGGGATAGACGGTGTCATAGTGGCCGGTCAGCACGACCTGGACCGGCGCCTCGGGCCGCACCACGACCGCGATCGCCGACGGATGGGCGCGCTCGCCGATCTTGCCATTGGCGCCGATCTCCGGCGAAGCGGCCAGCGGTATCTCGGTCGGAGCCGCCGGCAGGCCCGCGAAGGCTTCGAGCAGACTTTGCCGCTGGCGCTCAAGACCTGCCAGATGATGGCTTCCGGAATTTATCGCGCACCAAGCAATCGCTCGCTCAATGATCAGCGCGCCTTGGCCGGCCAGATGATCCAGCACCGCGCGATCTTCGTCAT
>JACMOF010000184.1 GCA_014378155.1 Caulobacter sp.
ATCAACTGCGCCGCGTTCACCCGCTCGCCGCCTAGCTGCATGACCTCGAGGTGGACATGGTCGGTGATGCCCGGATAGTGCTTTTGCAGGCTCTGGTCCTGTCCGATGATCTGGCCCAGGCGGACCGTCTGGCCAACCTCGACATGGGGCGTCACATAGAAGGCGCGGGCCACGTAGCCCAGGGCGGGATTGGTGATTTCGACGAACCGCAGGTCGCTGTAGCCGGCATAGGCATAGCCGATCTTGGTCACATAGCCGGAAATCGGGGCCTTGATGTTCTGGCCAGGCCTGGCGGTGTAGTCGACGCCTTCGTGGTCGCGTGAACCGCCATCGCGGCGGGCCCCGAAATTCCCATCGCCGAATGCGTCGTGACCCCGGGGCGCCGCGCCGGTGGGATTGGCGAAGTCCGGCGCGCCATCGCCATCGATGTCGGCGCCGCTCCACACCAGTTCCTTGCGCACGGGTACTGGCGGCTTGGCGGCCAAATGATCCAACAGGCGCTGAACGGCCGGCACGGGCGGCGCGCGCGGGGTCGTGTGAGGATTTTCCATCGCCGCCACGACCATCGGTGCGAAGACCAGGGCCAATCCGAGCGCGCCGCGCGCCAGAGGGGCCAATTTCTTCGCGGACGCTGCGTGCATAGGATCGTCTCTCAAACGCTGTCGGAATCGTTCTCTGGATCTCAGGGGGCTTAGGGGCCAGATAAGGCGAAGACATGACCGGCCAAGTGCGACGGCCTGTCACGTCCGGTGGCGAATGTCCTGAAGCGTTGCTGTGTAACGTGCGGACATCCTGAGCGGCGTCTCCAGAAGTTCCGACGGATGCTTGGTGGTGTGCCGCGAAATCTATCGTCGCCGTTGTGCTAGTGTCGGAAACGAGACTCTGCGCCGAAGCGGTCGGCGAGCCTAGAGCCCTGCCCCCGGCAGTCCGATCGCAGACACCGCCGCGACCACGGCTCCAGACCGCACCAGGGCGTTGGCCGCCTCCATGTCCGGGTGGAAGTGCCGGTCGTCGTCCAGGTAAGGCACCTGGGCGCGCAACAAACTGCGGACGGCTTCCAGCGCCGGGCTCGAGGTCAGCGGCGCGTGGAAGTCGCAGCCTTGCACGGCGGCCAGCAGTTCGATGCCGATCACGGCTTCGGCCGCCTCGACCATGGCCAGGACGCGCCGGGCGCCGTGGGCGGCCATCGAGACGTGATCCTCCTGGTTGGCCGAGGTGGGGATCGAATCGACGCTGGCCGGATAGGCCTTCTGCTTGTTCTCCGACACCAAGGCGGCGGCCGTGACCTGCGGGATCATGAAGCCTGAATTCAAACCCGGCTTGGGCGTCAGGAAGGCGGGCAGGCCCGAGCAGGCGGGGTCGACCAGCATGGCGATGCGCCGCTCGGCGATCGAGCCGATCTCGCAGACGGCCAGGGCGATGATGTCGGCGGCGAAGGCCACGGGCTCGGCATGGAAATTGCCGCCCGACAGCGCCTCGTCGGTGTCGGGAAAGATCAGCGGATTGTCTGACACGCCGTTGGCCTCGGTGGCCAGGGTCACGGCGGCCTGGCGAAGGATGTCCAAAGCCGCCCCCATCACTTGCGGCTGGCAGCGCAGGCAGTAGGGGTCCTGCACGCGGGTGTCGCCCTCGCGGTGCGAATCGCGGATCGCCGAGCCGGCCATTAGGTCGCGCAGGGCGGCGGCGGTCTCGATCTGTCCGGGTTGGCGGCGCAGGGCGTGAATGCGCGGGTCGAAGGGGGTGTCCGAACCCTTGGCGGCTTCGGTCGACAGGGCGCCGGTGACCAGGGCGGATTGGTACAGACGCTCGGCGTCGAACAGAGCGGCCAGGGCGTTGGCGGTCGAGAACTGGGTGCCGTTCAGCAGGGCCAGGCCCTCCTTGGGACCCAGGGTCAGGGGTGTCAGCCCCGCTTGGGCCAGGGCCTGCGCGGCGGGCAGGCGGCGGTCGCCCACGACGATCTCCCCGACCCCGATCATGGCTGCGGCCATGTGGGCCAGCGGCGCCAGGTCACCCGAGGCGCCGACCGAACCCTGGCAAGGCACGACGGGGGTCAGGCCCTCGATCAGCAGGGCCTCCAGCAGGTCGGTCGTCGCGGGCCGCACGCCTGAGGCGCCTTGCGCGAGATTAGCCAGCTTCAGGGCCATCATCAGGCGGACCACCGGAACCGGAGAGGGCGCGCCCGTGCCGGCGGCGTGGGACAGCACGATGTTGCGCTGCAGGGTCTCGAGATCAGCGTCGCCGATCCGCACGCTGGCCAGCTTCCCAAAGCCGGTATTGACGCCGTAGACCGGCTCGCCCTTGGCCAGGATCCGCTCGACGGCGGCGGCGCTCCGCGCGATCACCGGCGCCGCGCCCGGATGCAGCCGCGCGGCGGCTCCGCGATAGACGGCCTTCCACTCGGCGAGGGCGACCTCGCCGGGGTTCAAGACGACGTCGGTCACGCGCTCTAGCCTAACGGGCGCTCAGGTCGGCATAGGCGGCGTCGATGGCTTCATCGCGACTGGTCGGATGCTTGGCCAGGCGGTCCTTGGCGGCTTCGGCCACGGCGTCGGCGCGGGCGGGCGTCAGCTTGGCCAGGTAGCGGTGGGCCTTCAGCTTTTGGTCGACGGTGACGCCGCGCTTGATCGTGTCGGTCATGAAAGCCTCCTTGAATGAGGCGCTGGTCTACAGCCTTGGGACGCCTAAAGGAACTGTCCGTCGTCCACCGTGAATTCCGATCCCGTCACCGCGCGCGCGGCGTCGGAGCAAAGGTAGAGCGCCAGGGCTTCCAGGTCGGAGGTCTCCAGCAACCGCCGGCGCGGAAACCCGGCCATCAGCTTCTGGCCGCCTTCGCTGTCGAACCAGTCGGCGTTGATCTCGGTCCTGATGTAGCCAGGACATAGGACATTGACGTTGATCCCCTTGCGAGCCCACTCGCGGGCCAGGCTCTTGCCCATGTGGGCGACTGCCGCCTTGGAGGTGACATAGGCGGTCAGGCCGGGCAGCACATGGCGCGCGCCGATCGAGGCGACCAGCAGGATGCGCCCGCGCTGGCTTGAGGGGCTGCCGGCCTTGATCATCCGCCGAGCGCCTTCGCGGGCGGTCAGGAAGGCCCCGCGGGTATTGACGGCCTGGACCCTGTCGAAGTCGTCGATGCTGATGTCGAGCGCCGAGCCATGGAGGCTGATGCCGGCGTTGGCGATCACCGATTCCGGCGGCCCGAACGCGGCTTCTATCGCGTCATAGCCGGCGATGACTGCGGCCTCGTCCTCGACATCCATGGCGAAGGCCTGGGCGGTCCCGCCGTCGGCGGTGATCTGGGCGACCAGCTCGGCCAGCTTGTCGACGCGGCGGGCGGCGGCCGCGACCCTGGCCCCGGCTCTGGCGGCGGCCCGGGCAAGGTCGGCGCCGATGCCCGACGAGGCGCCGGTGATCAGGATCGTGCGGCCGGCGAGGGTGGTCATGGCGTTTCCTTTTTACGGCAGTCTGGAAGGCTGCCGTAAAGGGCGTCAATGGCCTCTGGCGATAAGGTCCTCCCCCACGGGGTGGAGGACCTTTTAAGCCAATCCCGGCCCCGAGATCTTCAGCACCGGCGTGAAGGCCGGCCGTGCGCTGGGCAGCGTGACCCACAAACCTTCGCCGTCTCGCACGAACGGCAGCGGATCGCCGCCGCCCAGCAACTCCACCCGCCGCACCTCGCCGGCGCTGGTCGGACCGGACGTCGCCAGGCTCTCGATTACCAGCTCGCCCGTCGGCCAGGCCATCGGCATCGCGTAGAGCTCGCCGGCCCTGGTCGTGAACCGGATGTCGGCCGCCTCGAACGGCTTGGCGTCGCCTTCGTTCTGCATGCCTTCGATCAGCTTGGTTGGGCCCTCGCCGAAGATTCGCCAGGGCCGCGAGGCGTAGATGGCCGGGCCGTTGACGGCGATCCAGCTGGCCATGCCTTCCAGCACCTTCTCTTCCTTGTCGTCGATCGTGCCGTCGCCGCGCTGGGGGATGGAGACCATCAGGCAGCCGTTCTTGCTGACCACGTCGATCAGCCGCTGGATCACGTCCTGGGCGCTCTTGTAGCCGTCGCGATCGTAGAGGCTGCGGTCATAGTGCCAACTTCCGATACAGGTGTCGGTCTGCCATGGCTCGGGCCGAAGGCGGTCGGAAAAGCCGCGCTCGACGTCCTCGACGATGCCCCGGCGCTGCAGCGGGCTCAGCTTCTTGCCGGTCACCACGACGTCGCTCGCACCATGCCAGGCGCGAGCCTGATTGTAATAATGGGCCGTCGCCGACAGCCCGGCCCAGCCCAACGGCAGGGTATAGTTGTCGAAATAGACCAGGTCGGGCCGATAGCGATCGACCAGGTCGTTCTGCCGGGCCAGCCAGTTCCGGACAAAGCCGGGATTGTTTGGCGGCGGGGTCTCGATCCATTCGCCGTCGTGGGCGTCATGCCAGGCGTTGGCGGCCTTGATGCTGTCCATCCCATCGGGGATCAGCATGTTGCGGCCAGTGTAGAGCTCCTGTGGGTCGAGGCCCTGCCACCACTGGCCCTTGCCATCGGCCTTGGTCAGGCGGAAGGCGTCGTAGCGTTGGCCCTCCAGCTGACCCTCGGCGTCATAGCCATAGGCGGTCTGCCACCAGTGCCAGGCATGGGCCGAATGGTTGGAGACGCCGAACCGCATGCCGTGGGCGCGCGCGACCTTCTCCCAGGTCCCGACGATGTCGCGGCCCGGCCCCACGCGGGTGGCGTTCCAGGCGTGGTGGCGGCTGGCGAACATGTCGAAATTGTCGTGATGGTTGGCCATCGACATGAAGTAGCGGGCCCCGGCGGCCTGGTACTTCTTCATCAGGCCATCAGGATCCCAGCGCTCGGCCTTCCAGCGGCCGATCAACTCCATGAAGCCGAATTTGGTGGGGTGACCGTAGGTCCTGACGTGGTGTTCGTAGAACGGATTGCCCTGGATATACATCTGGCGGCCGTACCAGTCGCCGTACTCCGGCACGCATTGCGGACCCCAGTGCGACCAGATGCCCAGCTTGGCGTCGCGGAACCAGTCGGGGGTCTCGTAACGCTCGGCCAGCGATTCCCAGCTGGGTTGGAAGCGGCCCTTCGCGCCCGCGAGGGCGGGGCCGGCCGAGGCGGCCAGGCCGGCGGCGCCGAGGTTCAAAAGGTCGCGGCGGTTGACGGTCATGGCGATCCTCAATGTGAAGCCGGCGACGGATCGCCATAGACGACGCCCCGGCCATGGACGCCGAGATAGACCCGGCCGAACCGCGCCGGATCGCCGGTCAGGGCCCGGACCTCGGCGAAGCCCCAGCGCTCGTCATTGAGCTTGAGCCAGGTCTTGCCGACGTCATCGGAGCGGAACACCCCTTCGGCGCCCTCGACCTTGCCCCAGATGAACACCGCCGGGTGGGCCTGGCCCGGCGCGGCCTTGCCGAAGCCGACCAGGCCGGCGTCATCGACGCCCGCGAGGCGCTTGAAGCTGTCGCCGCCGTTTGTGGAGCGCATCAGGCCCTGGCGGGTCGGCAACCAGACCTCGCCCTCGATGCCAGGAACGGCCTTGAGCGGCGCGCCGTCGGGCAGGTCGCGGGAAACGACCTTGAAAGCCTCGCCGCCGTCGGTGCTGGCCAGCACCGCGCCCTGGGCGGCGTCATAGACGTAGAACCGCAGAGGGTTCACGCGATCGGAGGCCGGGGTGAAGTTGGGCTGGTCACCGGCCGTGACGCCTTGGACCGGCCGCCAGGTCCTGCCCTGATCGCTGGAGACGTAGGGGCCAGCCTTGCGCATGGCCCAGACCATCCGCGTCCCGTCGGCCGACAGGGCGATGCGGCCGGTCTCCTTGCTCGCGTCGCGCGGCGGGGCGCTTGCGAAAGCCTTCCAGCTCTTGCCTCCGTCGGTCGAGCGGAAGCCGCCGGTCGGGGTCGGGTCGCTGGTTCGCACCATCACGTCGGGCGAGAGGGCGGCGTAGTCGAGGCCGCGATTGGTGCCGCCATTGGGCTCGAAATAGCGGCTGGCCGCAACGGCGGTCAGGTCGTCGTGACGGAAACCGCCGATGTCGCCGATCGTGCTGACCACTGGCGCACCACCTGGCGGACTGACGAGCTCCAGCGGCACGGTCTCTTCCAGACCCTCGTCGTCGAACCGCCAGTCGGTGCGGCCACTGTGATCGGCCTCGGTCAGGTTCTTCGTCCGCCACAGGCCATAGCCGGTGACATAGATCGCCTCGTCGGGGTTGGTCGGGTCGATGTCGATGTCGCCGATCCAGTGGCCAAACTCCCGGCCCGGCTTGCTGGACAGGTGATCGACCCAGGTCGCGCGGCCGACATCGTGGTGGGCCTTGGCGCGCAGGGCCTTCCAGCTCTTGCCGTCGTCGATGCTGCGGAACACCTCGTCGCCGACCGCCCAGCGGTCGAGGGTCGAGACCACGATCACGCCGGGATGGGCCGGGTCGAGGCTAAGGCCGCCATAGCCGAAGACGTCACCGCCCTCGGGCTTGAGCGGGGTGATGTCGGTCCAGGCGCCGGTGTCGGGGTCCAGCCGCCAGACCGCGCCGTGGGTCACGCCGTTGGGGCCCAGGCCATTGCCATAGGCCACATAGGCCGCGCCCTTGGTGTCGATCGCCAGGTGATGGGGGACCAGGCCCTTCGGCTGGCCGGTCACGAGGCCCCAGGTTGAGCCGCCGTCGGTGCTGACCAGCAGGCCGCCGCCATGCTCGCTGGCCACGCCGGCATAGAGGATCGCGGTGTCGCCGGTCTTGGTTTTCAACGCCGGATCAAAGGCCACCAGGGTGACATGCAAGCGGGGAAAGGCCTCGACCCGCGCCCAGGTCGCGCCGTGGTTCCCGCTGCGATAGAGGCCATCCTTGGCGCCCAGGAACAGCACCGCGCCGTTCTGGGGACCGACCATCAGCCGCCCGCCAGTGTTGCGGCCGTCCTCGTTGCCACCGATCTTCACCGGCAGTTCGGCCTTGGTCCAGGTCGCGCCGCGATCGACGGAGGCCAACACCGCGCCGGCCCGCGCATAGGGGCCGGTATATTCGCCGGCCGCCATGTAGAGGCGGTCGGGGTCTTGTGGATCGACCGCCAAGCTGAGCGCGCCGGCAAGCTGGTTGTCGGCTCGCTTGAGGGCGTCATTCAGGGCGACCCAGGTGTTGGTCGCCCGGTCAAAGCGATAGGCTCCGCCGATGTCGGTGCGAGCATAGACCAGCCCCTTTTCGGTGGGGTGATAGACGACGCCACTGACGAAGCCGCCGCCAAGGATCTCCGCACTGCGCCAGACGTAGGGTGTACTGACCGGCGAGGCGGAGAGGGCGGGCGGGGCGAGGGCCAGCACACCGGCGGTCGCCGCCAGGGCGAGGATGGATTTGACCCGGCACGACGGGCGAGGTCTCCACGCACTGGCCAAAATCCAGGCTCGAAAACCACGCATTATTCCACTCCCCGGATTTTATTTGTCACACAAATTAGACCGTGTATGCATCGTCGTCGAGCTATTAGATACCGGTACCAAGATTGCCGGATCGACCTCGGCGTGCGACTGACAACGTTGTCGCATCCAATAAGAAAATGTGGGGAGTGTATGAACACCAAGGCCTTCTGCGCTGCGTTGCTGGCGACCACCCTTCTGACGGCGCCCCTTGCGAACGGCGCGTCCGCCGCCGAGGCCAAGAGCACCGCTCACCCCGCGTCTTGGCCGGCGGCCAAGAGCCAGGGCGTGGTCGATTCCCAGACCGAGGCCTTCGTTGATTCCCTGTTGGCCAAGCTGACCCTCGAGGAAAAGGTCGGCCAGATGATCCAGGGCGACATCGGTTCGGTAAAGCCGGACGACTTGAAGACCTATCCTCTCGGCTCGATCCTGGCCGGCGGCAGCTCGCCGCCGCTGGGCGCGCCCGATCGCTCGCCGATCGGCCCGTGGGTCGAATCCGTGAAAGCCTTCCGCGCCGCCGCCGAGGCCCGTGACGGCGGCACGCACATCCCGCTGATGTTCGGCATCGACTCTGTGCACGGCAACGGCAACGCGGTCGGCGCAACGCTTTTTCCGCATAACAGCGCGCTGGGCGCCACCAGGGACCCCGAGCTGATCCGCAAGATCGGCGCGGCCACCGCGCGGGAAACCGCCGCCGCCGGGTTCGACTGGGCGTTCGGCCCAACCCTGACCGTGCCGCGCGACGATCGCTGGGGCCGGGCCTATGAGGGCTATTCGGAAGATCCCGAGATCGTCCGCTCCTATGCCGGCCAGATGATCCTGGGTCTTCAGGGCGCCGTCTCTCAAGGCGGCGTGATCCAACAGGGCCATGTGGCGGCCAGCGCCAAGCACTTCCTTGGCGACGGCGGCACCCACAACGGCAAGGACCAAGGCGACACCCAGGTCTCCGAAGCCGAGCTGATTCGCCTGCACGCCCAGGGCTATATCCCGGCCATCAACGCCGGGGCTCTAACCATCATGGCGTCGTTCAACAGCTGGAACGGCGAGAAGATGCACGGCAACAAGAGCCTGCTGACCGACGTGCTGAAAGGCAAGATGGGCTTCGAGGGCTTCATCGTCGGCGACTGGAACGGCCACGGCCAAGTGGCCGGCTGCACGCCCCAAAGCTGTGCCCAGGCCGCCAATGCCGGGCTCGACATGTACATGGCGCCCGACAGTTGGAAGGCGCTGTTCGCCAACACCGTCGCCCAGGCCAAGTCGGGCGAGATCCCGATGGCGCGCATCGACGCCGCCGTGCGCCGGATCCTGCGCGTGAAGGCCAAGATGGGCCTGTTCCAGCAGGCACGTCCGCTGGAGGGCAAGGACGCTGTGATGGCCTCGGCCGAGCACAAGGCCATCGCCCGGCAGGCGGTGCGCGAGTCGCTGGTGCTGCTGAAGAACAACGGCGTGCTGCCGGTCAAGGCCTCGGCCAACATCCTGGTGGCCGGCTCGGGCGCAGACGATATCGGTCAGCAGGCCGGCGGCTGGACCCTGTCCTGGCAGGGCACGGGCAACACCAAGGCCGACTTCCCCAACGCTCAGTCGATCTATGCGGGTCTGAAGGAGACGGTCGAGGCCTCGGGCGGCTCGGCCACCCTCAGCGTCGATGGCGCCTTCGCCAAGAAACCCGATGTCGCCATCGTGGTGTTCGGCGAGACCCCCTATGCCGAGGGGGTGGGCGACATCAGGACCCTGGAATATCAACCGGGCGCCAAGACTGACCTGGCTCTGCTCAAGAAACTGAAAGCCGCCGGCGTGCCGGTGGTGGCGGTGTTCCTCAGCGGCCGCCCGCTGTGGGTCAATCCCGAGATCAACGCATCGGACGCTTTCGTGGCGGCCTGGCTGCCGGGCTCGGAAGGTGGCGGGATCGCGGACGTGCTGATCGGCGACAAGGCCGGCAAGCTCCGCGCCGACTTCCACGGCAAGCTGGCCTTCAGCTGGCCGCGCAACGCCGGCCAGTTCACGCTGAACCGTGGCGACAAGGGCTATGATCCGCAGTTCGCCTATGGCTATGGCCTGACCTACCGCGACAAGGTCCGATTGGGCGCCTTGTCGGAGAAGCCCGGCTTCACCGTCGCGACCGAGAACGTCAGCAATTATTTCGTTGGCGGCAAGACGCTGGCCCCGTTCGAGTTCCGCCTGACCCCGACCACGGCGGTGCAAGTCCGGCCGATCGACGCCGGCAATGTGCAGGAAGCCGGACGCCAGCTGACCTTCTCCGGCAGCGCGCCGGCGACGGCCGCCCTGGCCGCCGACCAAGCCTTCGACCTCAGTTTCCAGGCCAATGCCGACATCGACCTGCTGGTGGATTACCGCCTGGACGCCAGGCCGACCGCGCCGGTCAGCCTGTCGATCGGCGGGGGCAGGCTGGATGTGACGCCGGTGCTGGCCGCTTCGCCGCTGGGCGAATGGAGGAGCCTGAAGATCTCGCTCAAGTGCTTCCAGGCGGCGGGGACCGACGTGACCAAGGTCACCACGCCGTTCGCCCTGTCGACGGCGGGCGCCATGGCGGTGTCGTTGCAGAGCGTCAAGCTGACGACCGATCCAGCCGGCGCGGTGTGCCCGGCCAAGGCTGACGTTCAAAACTAGAGCATCGCGCCCCCGGGGAATCCCCCGCGATTCACCGTTGGAGCGCGATACTCCAGGTTCGATTTTAATTCCGTTCATCCCGGCCTTCGCCGGGTTGAGCGGAGATTTTAAGAACAGCTCCCCCCATTCAGCTTCCGCTGATAGGCCTCGGCCAGGCTCATATACGGCGGCAGGAAGGTGTGCAGCACCACGGCCTTGCCGTCCGTCGTCACGCCCGACACCCCCGCCCGCATCTCGAAATGCAGGTGGATCGTCGTGGGTGTGCCGCCAAAATCGTTGGCCACCTTGCCCAACTTCTGGCCAGCCACCACGGTGTCGCCTTCCTTCACCGCCAGGGCCGCCATCTGCATGTGCAGGTAGCGATAGGTGCGGTGCGGCGCGGCCGAGGAGACCACGGTGACGCTGTAGCTGCCGATATCGGTGACCACGCCCTTCTCGGCGGCCACGGCCCAGTGCAGGTTCTTCTTGCAGGAGCCCGGACGGATGTCCTGGCCCTGGTGCCCCGTGCCGCCGCCAGCGCACAACGGATTGTCGCGCGAGCGGGCCTCACAGAAGGTGTCGTGCCACGGCAGGCTGTAATTGACCGTGTCGCATTGGGCGGTGCCGCCCGGACCCATGCCGCCGCCGTGGCCGTAGACCTGGGAATTGGCGAAGGCTGCGTCCTGCAGCGGCCAGCACATGGCCGGCGCCCAGACCGTGCGGTCCAGATAGCCGTGGCCCTGTCCAGCCGGGATCGCGCCCGGCGCGCCATGGTCGAAGGTGGCGGGCGAGGGGGACGGGGGGGTGTCGGGCTGAACTGGCGGACCGGGCGCGGGCGGGATAGGCTCGCTGGGCGTCTGCTCGGCGCCGCCGTCGCTGGGCGCGTCCTCGGGCGTCGGGGCGCTGGGCTCGGGCGAGGCCGGGGTCTTGACCTCGCCGGCCAACGGCGCGGGGGGCTTGGTCTTGTCGTCGCAAGCGCTCAGCGCCAGGGCGGCCATCAAGGCCAGGGGCGCGAGCGCCAACAAGGAAGACTTGCGCATGGTCTTACCCCCCCAGGCCGGCGGCGGCGCGGGCGGCGGCGCCCATCACCACGGCGGTGGTCTTGGCCGCCAGGCCCATCACGTAGTTGTCGTCGGCGCAGCGCGGATCGGTGGGGGCGTCGCAGCGCACCTCGACGGTGTAGAGCACGCCGTAGCGCACGAAGCTGACCAACTGGCCGTCGACCGTGCGCTGCACCGTCGCGCCCTCGGGACCCATCGGCGTGATCTTCAGCGGCGTGCCGGCCGGCAGCGGAACCACCGTGGTCGTGCCGCTGAGCGATATCCCGACGCCCGGCGCGTCGGCGGTGATGGTGTAGTAGTCGCCGAACGAATAGATCCGCGCCCCGGCCGTCAGGTCGGTGTCGGTAGGCAGCAGGATGGGCACGCGGGTGGCGTCCACGGCCGCCTGGTTGAGGTTGGGAGCCAGCTTCTCGGCGATGCCGGTGCTCTGGCGCAGGCCGCCGACCGCCGCCTGCCAGTCCACCTGACCGCCGCGCTGTTGACGGGCGGCGAGGGCGGCCGCGCGGCGCGCGGCGATCTGTTCGGGGGTGGCCCCCCGGGTTGGAGCGGCCGCTCCAGCCGCGGTTGGCGCCGTGGTCGGGGCGGCGCCGGGGATCGGCCTGCCCGCAGCGTCGCGTGTCTGAGACAGCGCGCCGCTCAGCGCGCCCGCCGCCAGGATCGCTCCCAGCGCCAAACCGGTTACAAGTCGCATGAGAGCCCCCTCGCATCACGTCGTTCTTCCAACCATAGGGCGCCAAAGCGCGGCTGTTAACCTGTGTTCGCCGCCCAAGCGAAGGCGAGACGATATCGGGCCGCGATTGAATGGGCCGGGCTTCGTGTCTATATGGCTGACTGATCACGGGTCATGTGTGTCGCGATCCGGAAAATCCAAAGCTGTTTCAAACCCATAGGGTGATTTCGCCATGCTGTTGACGATGATGAAGGCCAAGCTTCACCGCGCCACCGTCACCCAGGCCGACCTCGATTACGAAGGCTCGATCGCCATCGACACCGACCTGCTGGAGGCCGCCGGCATCCTGCCCAACGAACAGGTCGATGTGCTCAACATCACCACCGGCGCCCGCTTCACCACCTACGCCATCGCCGCGCCGCGCGGCTCCAAGGTGATCGGCGTCAATGGCGCCGCCGCCCGGTTGGTGCAGAAGAATGACACGGTGATCGTGGTGACCTACTGCCAGATGCCGGCGGAAGAGGCCCGAAACTACGCCCCCACCGTCGTGCTGCTGGAAGCCGGCAACCACATCAAGCAGGCCGCCTGAGCGTGCGGGGCGTCGTCGCCGTCGCCCTGGCGGGCCTGACGCTCTGCAGCCTGTCCTTGGCCGCCTGCGCGCCAAAGCTGCCGAAAGGCGTCGATGACGCCAATTTAACCCTGGCCGTGGGGCGAGCGATCGGTGGACCCAACACCTGCGTCGAGATCGCGAACGACAAGGGCCAGCGGGTCTGGCGCGGCGGCGGCTATATCGGCTGCGCACGTCCGCTGCCGGCCTGTGACGGAACCACCACCACGGCCGACGCCGCCCTCAAGGCGGCCGTGGGCAAGCTCGCCCACTTCGCCAGCTGCCCGAGCGGCAGCGACGTCCCTGGCGCCACCGTCGGCTGGGCCATGGGCCCGGTCCCGACCGGCGCCGGCCAGCCGGACCGTCACCTCACCTATGTAGCGATGATGGAAGGCGACCGCGCCCTGCCGGGCGTCGAGATCCAGGACCGTGTGGAGCACGCCTTCAAGAAGGCGGGGCTGTAGTCTTTTTCCTTCTCCCCTTTCGGGAGAAGGTGTCAGCGAAGCTGACGGATGGGAGGTCTCTCAAACGAGAACCGCCGCGACCGGCCTTTCGGCTGATCGCGGCGGCACGGTCTTTCGACCTCTCACCCGACCTCGCTCCGCGAGGCCACCCTCTCCCGCAAGGGGAGAGGGATCACCTCTTACTTCGCCAGCTCATACGTCGCCGACACGTCCACCCGCACCTTCAACTCGCCGGCCGCGACCGGGGTGCTGTCGGCCATTTCGCGCTTGGCCATGGCGTATATCGGCATTGGCGGGGCGGGCGTATAGCCGCCGCCTTCGCCCAGTGTGACCAGGCGCATGATCTTGTAGCCCGTGGCCCGGGCATAGAGGTCGGCCTTGGCCTGCAGGGCCTTGACCGCGTCGACCCGCGCCGCGTCCTCGGCGGCCTGGGGGTTCTGCAGCCCAAAGCCGATGCCGCCCACCGTGGTGGCCCCGGCGCCGACCGTGGCGTCCACCGTCGATCCCAGCTTGGCCAGGTCGCGCACCTGCACGGTCACTTGGTTGCTGGCCTGGTAGCCGGTCAGCTTGGGCGGCAGGTTCTGCTCGTAGACATATTGCGGATTGACGTTGAGGCCCGAGGTCTGGATGTCGCGCTCGGCGATGCCGGCCTTCTTCAGGGCGGCGATCACCTTGGTCATCTGGGTCGCGTTGGCGCTGAGCGCCCCTGCGGCGGTGGGCGCGTCGGTCTGGACGCCCAGCGAAATGGTCGCCATGTCGGGCGCGACCTTTGTCTCGCCGAAGGCCGACAGGCTGAAGGTGGTGGCGCGGAACGCCGCGTCCTCGGCATGGGCCGGCAGGGCGACGGCGGTGAGCAGGGCGCCGGCCAGGGCGCTGGCCAAGACGCTGGCGGGTGCGAGGCTCGCGGCGCGGGACATCAGGGTCGTCATTTTGGTTCTCTCCATGCGGGCACGCCAGGGCGCCGCGACCGTTACCGTCCTATCCCACGATCACGACGAGCGTGGCCAGAGGAGGGCTGCGCGCAACGGATGACAGCCTGAACCTGAACCGGACCTTTAAGCGCCGTTCGGCTCATGCTAATCGACCCATCCTCCTGCCTATGGGGGCCTGTAGCTCAATGGTTAGAGCCGACCGCTCATAACGGTCTGGTTGGGGGTTCGAGTCCCTCCAGGCCTACCACCTGCTTTTCAAGACCCACCTAGTTCCCAACGATCTTCGGCAGCGCCGTGATCGGCTCCAGCGCGATGTCGCGGAAGAAGGTTTCGGCGCCTTCGGACTGTAGCTGGATC
>JACMOF010000185.1 GCA_014378155.1 Caulobacter sp.
TCCAGCGCCACGAAGTCCATGGCGTCCTCGGCCTGGTCGAACGATAGCTCCGACACCGTCTGATCCCGCACCGAGACCCCTGCCGTGTGGACGCTCTCCGGATCGCCGGTGATCAGCGGATGCCACAGCGGCAGGGTCTTGCCCTCGTTGAGCCGGCGATAGGCGCAGGACGGCGGCATCCAGGCCAGGCGCTCGATATTGTGCGGCGTCAGCTTGATGCAGTCGGGCACAGTCTTCTTGCGGTTGGGATAGTCGCTGCAGGTGCAGCTGTGGGTGTTGAACAGCTGGCAGTGCACCCTTGTGGGGATGATCTCGCCGGTATCTTCGTCTTCGAAGCGAACCAGGCAGCAAAGGCCGCAGCCATCGCATAGACTTTCCCACTCGGGGACGGTCATCTGGTTTAGGGACTTCGTCTCCCAGAAAGGTTTGCGCGCCATGATCCCGGCGTCCTAAACCCAAACGCTGCCGATACCAACCGGGACCATGGGACGATCGTGAACGACTGGACGCTGCCGCCCTATCGGTTCAACGACAAGGCGGCGCCGGCCCAGGGCGCGCGTCCGCCCGAGTTCGGCTCGGTTCCACCGCCCCCACCGCCTCCGCCTCCCCCGCCCGAACGCCCGCCCGAACCCCCACGCCGGCCGCAGCCGGAAGAGCCGTTCCGCGCCGACCTGAAACACGCCCGGGCCCGGAAGGGCCGGTGGATCTGGATCGCCGTGCTGGCGCTGTTCGTCGTGGGCCTGGTCACCGCAGGCTCCGGCGTCGGCATGGTCTGGTGGAAGTACCTGCGCGACGTGCCGCCACTGCCCTCGCGCGAGGCGCTGTTCGCGGTCAATCGCGCGCCGGGCATCCGCTTCGAGGACCGAGGCGGCCAGGTGATCGCCACCCGCGGGCCCCGCTATGGCCAGCGGATCACCCTGGCCGGGGTGCCCAACTACCTGCCGCTGGCCTTCCTGGCCGCCGAGGACAAGCGCTTCTACAAGCACGGGGCCATCGACCCCTATGGCATCGTCCGCGCCGCCTGGGTCAATCACCGGGCTGGCCGCACCGTGCAGGGCGCCTCGACCCTGAGCCAGCAACTGGCCAAGGGCCTGTTCCTGACCCCCGACCGGATCACCAAGCGCAAGGTCCAGGAGATGGTCCTGGCCTGGAAGCTGGAGCGGGTGCTGACCAAGGACGAGATCCTCGAGCTCTATCTGAACCGGGTCTATTTCGGGGCCGGCACCTATGGCGTCGACGGCGCGTCCCAGACCTATTTCAACAAGCCCGCCAGCCAGCTGACCCTGTCGGAGGCCGCCCTGCTGGCCTCGCTGCCCAAGGCCCCCACCCGCCTGGCCCTGACCCGCGACATGGGCGGAGCCATCGCCCGCTCGCGCCTGATCCTGGCCAATATGCGTCGCGAAGGCTGGATCACTCCCGAGCAGGAGAGCCGGGCCCTGGACGACACCCCCCGCCTGTCGCCCCTGGCGAGGCAGGACGAGGGCGATTTTGGCTGGGTGCTGGACTACGCCACCACCGAGGCCGTGCGCATCGCCGGCCAGAACGCCCCCGACCTGGTGGTGCGCCTGACCATCGATCCGCGCCTGCAGCATGTGGGGGCCGACACCGTGCGCCAGGCCATCGCCATCGGCGGGCAGAGCGCCGGAGCCCGCCAGGCGGCCCTGCTGTCGCTGTCGGCCGACGGCGCGATCCGGGCCATGGTCGGCGGCACGGACTATATCGACAGCCCTTTCAACCGCGCCGTCCAGGCCAAGCGCCAGCCGGGCTCCAGCTTCAAGCCGTTCATCTATGCCGCCGCCCTGGAGAAGGGCGTGCTGCCCACCGACATCCGCGTGGATGGCCCGGTCCAGTTCGGCAGTTGGAAACCCGAAAATTACAGCGGAGGCTATCGCGGCCCGATGACCGTGCAGAGCGCCTTGGTCAATTCGATCAACACCATCGCCATCAAGCTGGCCCAGGAGGCTGGCGGTCCGGCGATCGGCGACCTGGCCCGGCGGTTTGGAATAACGTCCCTGCCGTCCAACCCCGACCTGTCGGTGGCGCTGGGGGCCTATGAGGTGAACCTGCTGCAGCTGACCTCGGGGTTCCAGGTGTTCCAGCAGGGCGGCAATCGGCTCGAGCCCTATGTCATCGAGACGATTACCACCCAGGACGGCCGGGCGATCTTCACCCACATGGCCGCGCCCAATCTCGTCAGCGTCTACGACATCGCCAAGGCCAGCATGATGGTGCGGATGATGAAGAAGGTCGTCGAGATCGGCACCGCCAAGCGGGCCGCCTTCGGCTGGCCGGCGGCGGGCAAGACCGGCACCAGCCAGAACTGGCGCGACGCCTGGTTCGTGGGCTTTACGCCGGACTATGTCACCGGGGTCTGGGTGGGCAATGACGACGACAGGCCGATGAACAAGGTGGTCGGCGGCGACATCCCGGCCAGCATCTGGCGGCGGTTCATGCTGAGCGCCCACGAGGGCCTGGCGATCCGAGACTTCCCGTGGCTGCTGCCTGACGCCGCGCCCACGAGCGCGCCCGACCCGCGCAATGGCTTCTACGAAACCCTGGCCTCGGAATTCCCCCGCACCGCCGCCGAGGCCGAGCCGGTGGTCGCCCCCGAGGCGCCGGTCCCGGCGCCAGCCCCGCAGCCGGAACAGCTGCCCTATTAGCTTAGGGCTGACGGGGACACACACTCATTCCTTCACTCAAGCCGTCTTGGCAGCGTCGTCAGGGTGAGTGTGTGTCCCCAAACAGCCAATTCACCTCTCCGATTGACAACGAGCGAAACTAGAACAAATATAGAACAAACATGGGGACATCTCATGCCCAGAACGGCGCGCGTGGTGATCCCAGGAACGCCGCACCACGTCACTCAGCGCGGCAACCGCCGACAGCCAACCTTTCTCTGCGCGGCCGACTACAAAACCTATCTCCAGCTCGCGGCCGAAGCCTTCAAGGCAGCAGAGGTCGAGGTCTGGGCCTACTGTTTAATGCCCAACCACGTCCACCTCATCGCCACTCCCTCGACCGA
Organism: Caulobacter sp.; assembly: GCA_014378155.1. Lineage (GTDB taxonomy): Bacteria > Pseudomonadota > Alphaproteobacteria > Caulobacterales > Caulobacteraceae > Caulobacter. The sequence continues at coordinate 3,023 of JACMOF010000185.1, forward strand.
CGAGGGCTTGGCCGAGGCGATCGCCATGACCCATGTCCGCTATACTCGGCACATCAACCGCCGTGAGGGCTGGAAGGGTTACCTTTGGCAAGGCCGGTTCGCGTCGTTTCCGATGGACGAGACCTATCTGCGCCTCTGCGCCCGCTATGTGGGACTGAACCCGGTGCGAGCCGGCCTGACTCGCCGGGCGATCGACTGGCCATGGTCCAGCGTAAGAGCGCACCTGACCGGTCATGCCGACGTGCTGCTGGCGCCCGCGCCTCTATCGAGACTGCTGGGAGACGACATGGCTACCTTCTTCGATGACGACATTAGCGCCGACGCACGTGTCGCTTTGCAGGTCGCGACGCGGTTGGGGCGGCCGCTAAAAGCCAGAGCCGAGATTTAGGATGATTTGGGGACACACACTCATCCCAGCGCCTCGGTCGTGCGAGAGCCGTGGTCTGGGTGAGTGTGTGTCCCCGTCCTCATCCCCGTCCTCCGCCGCCCCCGCCCCCGCCGCGCTGCAACAAGAAATCCACCCGCCCCCGCGCCGGCCCTGCTATAGCCCCCACCTCCTCCTCCGTTTCCGTTCGACAGTAGACCCACCGATCATGGCTTCCCCTCTCCGCGCCTCTGGCAAGGCCCCTGTCCTGGCCCTCAAGGACGTTCGCCTCGCCGATGGCGCCAAGCCATTGTTCGACGGCGTCGACCTGGCCCTGGAGCCGCGCATCCGCGCCTGCCTGGTCGGGCGCAACGGGGCTGGCAAGTCCACCCTGCTGAAGATCCTGGCCAACCAGGGCGTAGAGCCCGACAGCGGCGAGCGCTCAGCCCAGCCGGGCTCGAAGATCGTCTATGTCAGCCAGGAGCCAGAGATCACCGGCGACACCCTGCTGGACTATTGCACGGCCGGCGGGGCCGAGGACTACGAGGCCCACGCCACCCTGGCCGATTTCGGCCTGGACTACGCCAAGAGCACCCAGGGCCTGTCGGGCGGCGAGCGTCGCCGGGCGGCGCTGGCCAGGGCGTTCGCCGAACAGCCCGACGTGCTGCTGCTGGACGAGCCGACCAACCACCTGGACATCTTCGCGATCCAGACCCTGGAAGAGGAGCTGGCCGGCTCCAAGTGCGCCGCCCTGATCGTCAGCCACGACCGCGCCTTCCTCAATCGCGTCACCCAGCGCACCTTCTGGCTGGAGCATCGCAAGGTGCGCCGCCTGGACAAGGGCTTCGCCGAGTTCGAGCTGTGGAGCGAGCAGGTGCTGTCGGCCGAGGCCGACGAGGAGCGGCGGCTCAACAAGCAACTGGAGAAGGAAAACGCCTGGCTGGCCCGCGGCGTCCAAGGCCGCCGGGCCCGCAACGAGGGCCGTCGCCGCGCCTTGATGGACCTGCGCGGCCAAAAGAAGGACCTGCAGTCCGACAAGCGCGGCAGCATGACCATGGCCGTCGAGAGCTCGGGCACGTCGGGCAAGCGGGTGGTCGAGGCCAAGCACGTCACCAAGCGGTTCGGCGACCGGACGATCATCGAGGACTTCTCGACCCGCATCCTGCGTGGCGACCGCGTGGCCCTGGTCGGCCCCAATGGCGCGGGCAAGACCACGCTGGTGCGGATGCTGCTGGGCGAGATCCCGATCGACGAGGGCACGGTGCAGCTGGGCACCAATCTTGAGATCTCCTATGTCGACCAGAACCGTATGGCTCTGTCGGAGAAGATGACCCTGTGGGACTTTCTGACCCCCGGCGGCGGCGACTCGATTCTGGTGCGCGGCATCGCCAAGCACGTGGCCGGCTACGCCAAGGAGTTCCTGTTCACCGAGGCTCAGCTGCGCCAGCCGGTCACCAGCCTGTCGGGCGGCGAGCGCAACCGCCTGCTGCTGGCCCGGGCGCTGGCCTCGCCGACCAACCTGATGGTGCTCGACGAACCGACCAACGACCTGGACATGGACACGCTGGACCTGCTCGAGGAGCTGTTGGCTGATTTCGAGGGAACCCTCATTCTGGTCAGCCACGATCGCGATTTCATCGACCGCCTGGCGACCTCGACCATCGCCATGAACGGCCATGGCAAGGTGCTGGAAACCCCGGGCGGCTGGACCGACCTGATCGACCAGGCCCCGGACTTCTTCAAGGGCGCCCGGGGCGCGGCCGGCGACTTCGCCACCGGCACCGGCTCGCACAAGGCGGTGCTGACCCCGCCGCCCGCGCCCGCCCCGCCGAAGAAGACCGTCAAGCTGTCCTACAAGGATCAGCGGCGGCTGGAGGAGTGCGAGACCCTGGTCGCCGCCTCGCCCAAGATCATCGCCGACATCGAGGCCAAACTGGCCGATCCGGCCTTCTATGCCAAGGACCCGGTCAGCTTCGACAAGGTGATGAAATCTCTCGACAAGGCCCGAGCCGACCTGGCCACGGCCGAGGAAGAATGGCTGGCGCTCGAGGAAAAGCGCGAGACCATGGCTTCTTGAAAAACCCTCTTCCTATGGAAGAGGGTTTTCAGCCCGCCGCCCGGCCTGGTCCGACAGGGCCGTGCCGACCGAGGCGGAGATGACGAAGGCGATGGCCAGCCATTGGCGGGGGACCAGGTGCTCGCCCAGCAACAGCAGGCCCGCCAGCGCCCCGACCGCCGGTTCGAGGCTGAGCGTCACCCCGAAGCTACGCTTGGAGATGCCGCGCATGGCGACCATTTCCAGCGAATAGGGGATGGCGCTGGAGACCACGGCCACCACCAGGCCAAGGCCCAGCACCATGGGGTCCAAAAGCTTGGTCCCGGCCGCCACGATCCCGAACGGGGCCACCACCAGGGCGGCCGTGGTCATGCCCAGGGCCACCGACTGGCCGCCATGCAGATGACCGGTTCGCTGGCCGGCCACGATATAGAGCGCCCAGAACACCGCCGCCGCCGCCGCGAAGGCCACGCCTGCCGGGTCGAGATTGAGGCTGGCGTCGCCCAACGGTAGCAGCAGGGCCAGCCCGACCACCGCCAGGCCGATCCAGGCGAAATGGCTGGGCTTGCGAGCGTGCAGCATGGCCAGGCTGAGCGGGCCGGTGAACTCGATCGCGATCGCCAGGCCCATCGGGATGGTCCGCAGCGACATGTAGAAGCACAGGTTCATCGCCCCCATGACCGCGCCATAGATCGCCACCGCTCTCAGATCCGGCCCCGCCCACCGGGTGCGCCAGGGCCGCCAGACCACCAGCAGGATCAGGGCCGAGAACCCTACCCGATAGGCGCTGGTCCCCTGGGCCCCGACCAGCGGGAACAGGCTCTTGGCGAAGGACGTGCCGATGCACAGCGACACCATCGCGCCCAGCAAGGCGGCGTAGGGCGTCAGGGCGCGAAGGCGAGCGGCTTGCGGCATAAGCCGTTGCCCTAGAACGCCTCGTCGTCCTCGACCGCGTCACCGTCCTCTTCGCCGCCCATGGCCGCTTCGAGGCTCTCGATGATGTCGTCCATCTGGGCCGAAGTGATCTCGACATAGAGGGCGTCGCCGCCCACCGCCGAGACCAGCAGCCTATAGCCGTTCTCGGTTTCCTGCAGGCTAAAGGTTTCGAGGAGCTGCAGCTTGGCCATGGGGTGTCTTTCAGAATGAGGAAGGCGGGATATAGGCGCGGAGCCCGCCCTCCGAAACCCTCTCCTACTTCAGCGCCCCGCGCCGCAGCATGGCGATATGGGCGGCGATCAGCGCCTCGCGCTCGACCCACGGAAACTCCGGCCGGGCGATCAGCAGCGAGACCAGTCCGTGCAGCCCCGCCCACAGGGTCTGGGTCAGGCGCAGGGCGTCGTCGTCGGCCGTCAAGCCGTGGTCGTGGAGGTCGGCGATCATCGCCACGAAGCCCCGGAAGGCTTCAAGACCCGCCGCCATGGGCCGCCCGCCGCTCCGCGAAAGGAACGAGCCGTCGTGGCTCTTCTCGACCATGAAGGCCACGCGATAGGCGTCCGGTTCGCTGAGGCCAAAGTCGATATAGGTCATCATCGCCCGGTCGAACATCTCCGGGGTCGGGGTCCACTGGGCCTTGCCCGCCTCCATTCGCGCCGACAGCTTGGCGAAGGCCCGCACGCACAGCTCGGCGATCAGGTCATCCTTGGTGGCGAAATAGGCGTAGAGCCCCGGCTGGCTGATGCCGGCCGCCTCGGCGATCTGCCGGGTCGAGACCGCCTGCAGGCCCTTGGCGCTGAACAGGGTCAGGGCGGCGTCGAGGATCTCCTCGCGACGTTCGCCGCCCTGGCCCTTGGCCTTGCGGGGAGATCGGACCTGCGGCGCCTTCATCGTTTCGATGCTTTCTCCGACCGCGAGCGGCTTGACAAGTCGCGATAATCTATCACTGATAACTTATCATCGATCGATAGTCGAGGGGGCGGGGTTATGGGCACGGAGAAACTCCCTTCGCCCTTGAGGGGGGAAGGGTCGGGGATGGGGGTGGCGTCGCTGGAGGCGGTAGCTGCGTTCGCGCCTGGTCCTAATGCGTTTCCACCCCCATCCCCAGCCCTTCCCCCCTCCAGGGGGAAGGCGGCGTTCCTTGCCCTCCTCTCCGCCCTCGCCCTCACCGCCTGCGGCCCCCACAAGACCCCGGCCGCTCCACCCCCGCCCCAGGCGGTGGAGGCCGTCGCCGTCGCCGCGCCCCACGCCAATGGCGGCGTCACCGCCACCGGGACCCTGGAGCGCCGCCGGCAGATGGCGCTGTCGTTCCGGATCGCCGGGGTGCTGACCCGGGTCGGGGTCGAGGCCGGCGACCCGGTCCGGGCCGGCCAGGTGCTGGCCGCGATCGACCCGGCCGCCGTCGACGCCCGCCAGCAAGCCTCCAGCGCCGAGCTCGACAAGGCCCGCCGCGACCTGGACCGGGCCAAGATTCTCTTCGCCAAGGGCTATGTCACCAAGGTCCGCGTCGACGACGCCGAAAGCGCCGTGCGCTCGGCCAGCGCCGCCTATAGCGGCGCGGCCTTCGACCGTCGCTGGGCCCAGCTTGTTTCCCCAGCTTCCGGCGTGGTGCTGGAGCGCAAGGCCCAGGCCGGCGAGGTGGTGCAGGCCGGCCAGGCTGTGGTCACCGTCGCCGACCTGACCAGCCCGCTGGTGCTGCGCGTACCGCTGGCCGCCCGCGATGTGGCGGGGATCGCGGTCGGCTCGCCCGTGGAGATCACCGTCGGCGCCCTGCCTGGCCAGATGCTGACGGGCCACGTCACCCGCGTGGGCCAGGCGACCGACGTGCGGACCGGCGCGGTCATCGTCGAGATCGAGGTCGCCGCCTCCTCCAACCAAGAGAGGCCTGACCTGCGCAGCGGCCAGATCGCCAATGCCCGCCTCGCCTCCCGCGCGCCCACCGCCAACGCCGGCTTCGCCCGCATCCCCGCCGAGGCGGTGCTGGAAGCCTCGGGCGGAAGGGCGGCCGTGCTGCGGCTGGAGGGCGGCAAGGCCCGCCGCACGCCCGTGCGGTTCGGCGGCTTCGACGGCGACGACGCCTTGGTGGCCGGCCTGCCGGGCGGCGCGCGGGTGATCACCGCCGGCGCCGGCTTCGTCTCGGACGGCGACCGGGTGACGGTTACGGATGCTAAGGCGCTGGGCGGGAAGGCGGGGCGATGAGGGTCGCGGCCTTTCTCGCTAATGCCCCCACCTTTCAGCCGTCATTCCCGCCCTTGTGGCGGGAACCCCTCTCTCCGCCGCAAGGGCAGTTGTGTGGCGCGCTGGCGCGCCAAGGCGCCTCACCCGAGGGCTGAACCCGGAGTTTGTCCCCCCCCGGCCGAGGGTGGGCAGGTGTGGCGGGCCAGCGCGCCTGGGCTTCCCCGCCAAAAGGGCGGGAATGACAGATGTTGGGGGAGTTCGCGATCGGGGACCTTCGCGATGAAGCCCGATCTCTTCGGCTTCGCGGTCCGCCGCTGGCAGTTCACCCTGGTGGCCTTCGGCCTGCTGGTCATGCTGGGGGTCAACGCCTTCCTCAGCGTGCCGCGCTCCGAGGATCCGCACTTCCCGATCCCCATCGTCGTGATCCGCGCCGTGCTGCCCGGGGCCGAGCCCTCGGAGATGGAGCAGCTGGTCGCCGACCCGATCGAGGA